>CAYFQS010000131.1:3645-8866 GCA_964345245.1 uncultured Planctomycetaceae bacterium
CAGGCATTCGCGTGTTGGTGCGTGGGCCTTGATTCGGATTTCGAGTTTCGGGTTTCCGGCTGTTTACCCGACCGGTCCGACCTGGACCTTGATCCGTCGCACGGAGGCCTTGCAGCGCCGCTGGATGTTTCGCTGGACGCCGCTGCGGAGCAGGCAGTCGAGCTCGTAGCGGGTGGCGTCGTCGGCGGCGTAAACGGTCAGCACCCCGGCCCGCAGGCGGGCCAGGGCCGTTCGCCGCAGCAGGTGCTCGGGGATAAGTTCGCTCCACGCCGCGGCCGCCTTGCCCAGCTTCTGGTGCGGCCGGGTAACCTGCTTCTTCACCAGGTCGCCGACGAACGACAGGGACCGGTCCCGGTCCGGCCGATACCACTGCCGCATCCGCTGCAACTGCTCGCTGGCCCGTTCCACGCGCTCGTCCATGCCGTGATTGTAACCCAAAGCCGAGGGCTGAGAAGCGAGGCGAAGCATCGCGCCGACGCCCCGGATCAGACGCGGTCGATTGTGAGAAACCGGTAAGAACTCCCGTTCCGCGCTCCATGCGAGTTGAGCAACCACCGCCAACACCGGTATCCTGTGTTCGCCATGCTGCCAATTACGCTTCGAAACGTCACGAAACGCTACGCCGACACCGTCGCGGTCGACGCGGTCGACCTCGACATCGAACAGGGCGAGCTGTTCTTCCTGCTCGGCCCGAGCGGTTGCGGGAAGACCACGCTGCTGCGGATGCTCGCCGGGCTCATCGAGCTGACCGGCGGGACGATCCAGTTCGGTGACCGCGACGTCACCCACCTGCCCACCGGCAAGCGGAACACCGCGATGGTCTTCCAGGGCTACGCCCTCTGGCCGCACATGACCGTGCGGCAGAACGTGGCCTTCGGGCTCGACGTGCGGAAGGTCGCCGCCGGCGAGAAGCAGCAGCGCGTCGAAGAGGCCCTGCGCATCACCCGGCTCAACGAATACCACCATCGCCGGCCGACGCAGCTTTCCGGCGGCCAGCAGCAGCGCGTCGCCCTCGCCCGGTCGCTCGTGGTCAATCCCGACGTGCTCCTGCTCGACGAGCCGCTGAGCAACCTCGACGCGAAGCTGCGGATGGAGATGCGCCGCGAGATTCGACGCATCTGCGACGAGACGAATGTCACCGCGGTGTACGTCACGCACGATCAGGAAGAGGCCCTTTCGATGGCGGACCGCATCGCGGTGATGGATCGGGGCAGGTTGATGCAGGTCGGCCCGCCGCGGGAGGTCTACGAGCGGCCGCGCAGCCGCTTTGTCGCCGACTTCCTCGGCGCGGCGAACTTCATCCCCGCCGTGGTCAAGGGCCGGGACAACGGGTCGATCATGCTGGATACCGATGCGGGTGAGATTCGCTCCGACGTCTTCGCCGAGGACGTTCCCGCCGGCGGAAACGTCACGTGCAGCATCCGCCCCGAGGCGGTGGGGCTGCTCGACGCCGATCAGCAGGCCGACAACGTGCTCGCCGCCAAGCTCGTCGACAGCGTCTACCTCGGCAACGTCGCCCAGCACGTGTTCGAGCTGCCCTCAGGATTGCAGGTCAAGGTGGACGAACTCAAGCCCCGCCCCCGCGACGAGGCGGCGTCGCTCAACATCGGCTTCGCCGCGAGCGACGTGGTGGTGCTCACCGACTGACCGTCTGGCCTCGTTCCGACCAACGGGAGGGAAGCGCCTCGGCATCCGGACCTTCGCTGCGCTGCGGTCCGGCTTGAGACGCCTGACGCCCGCCGCGGTCTGAAGAAAACCCCCCAGCTTGAGCCGGGGGCTGGGGCCTGGCGCATTCGAGTTTCGGGTTTCGAGTCTACCCCTTGCGGGGGTCCTTCAGTTCGTCTTCGGCTTCGCCGGCCGGCCTGATTTTTCCGAGGCGTAGACGGCGTCCATGAGCTGGCTCTGGATCACGCCGTTGCGGACCGTGGTCCGCGCTTCGTCCCGGCCGAGAATCGCGTCCACGAAGTTCTTGAGCGGCTGGGACTGCTCGGTGGTCATGGTCGGGTACTTGACCTTTTGTTCCTTACCGCTCGTGCGGTCGGTGATCTGAATCCAGCTTCCGCCCCAGGGATCGATGTCGACCTTGCCGTGCTCGAACATGAACGAGGCGTGGGAGCCGGTGGGCGACTCGCCGTTGATCGCGACCGCGGCGATGCAGCCGTTGGCGAACTTCACGTTGAGCGTGCCGTTGATATCGACCTCGGTGTCGAGGCGATCGAGATAGGCGTGCACTTCCTCGACGTCGGCTTCCACGACCCAGCACAGCGAGTTGAGCGCGTGGGCGCCGGAGTCGTAAAGCTGCCCGCCGCCGGAGAGCTTCGGGTCCTGCCGCCACTTGCCCTTGGTGCCGTGGTACCACGGCTGGGAGAGGTACACGCTCACGACCTTGAGCTTGCCGAATTCGCCGGTGCGGGTGATCTCGCGGAGCTTGTGAAACTCGACGGTGCACGGCGTGTTGTAGGCGATGCACAGCACCTTGCCCGTGTCCCGGACCTGCTTCTCCAGGGCGATTGCGTCGGAGAGGTCGGTGACCATGGGCTTTTCGATGAGCACGTGGATGCCGCGGTCGAGAGCCTCGACGCACTGATCGTAGTGCATCGTGTGCGGCGTGCAGATGACCACCGCGTCGGGCCTGGTCTTGTCGTACATCTCTGTGGCGTCCTTGAACTGCGGCGGGGGATCGGAGGCCCGGTGCGCCAGCGAGCGCTCGATGAGCCGCTGCATGTTCTGTTCACTGACGTCGCACAGGCCGACGATCTCGACTTCGGGCAGATCCGTGGACTGGCCGGCATGCTTGTTGGCGATGCCGCCGGTGCCGAGCATGGCGATGCGTACTTTGTCCATCACGTACTCCTGACTCAGGTGGGCAATGCGGTGGACCGGGGCCGTCCGGCCCGTCAAAGTCCGGCAACCTTACCACCGTCAGGACGGAGATCAAGCGGATTATCGGGCAAGGTGAAAAAAATCCCGACAGCCCTCCGGTGAACCACGATCCTTGTGGCGGTAGAACAGCCCTCGATCGCCGAGCGCACGCTGAATGTCATCATCGAACGTGAGGCGGACGGGTACTTCGTGGCCCGCGTGCCGGAATTGCACGGCTGTCACACCCAGGCCCGCTCGCTGGATGAACTGATGGTGCGAATTCGCGAAGCGGCAAAGTTGTGCCTCGAGGTGCTGATGCCCCGTTCGGCGGTTCCGACCTCGGTGTTGATGATCGCGAGATCCTTCGCCTGACTTGCGCTCACGGAATCCCGGCCAAGGCCGGCTCGCTTCGCTCGCCGTCCATGACCGGGCTTGCTCCCACGCTCACTTACTTCTGCACGACTTTGATCGCCTCGTCCACGCTGAAGGCGCCTTCATAAAGGGCGCGACCGACGATGATGCCGGCCAGGCGGTCGATCTGCCCGAGTTGGCGGAGGTGGTCCAGCGTGCCCACGCCGCCGGAGGCGATCACGGGCACGTCGGTGGCGGCGACCATCTCGGCGGTGGCGGGCAGATTGGGCCCGGCGAGCGTGCCGTCGGTCGCGATGTCGGTGTAAATGATCGCGGCGAGCGGCCGGCCGCGCACCCGGCCGGCGACGTCGATCGCGGTCGCCTCGACCTGCTCTTCCCAGCCGGATACCGCGAGCTTCCCGCCCCGCGCGTCCAGGCCGAGCACAAGCTTGCCCGCGAGGTCGGATTCGCCGGCGAGCTGCTCGAACCAGGTCCAGTTCCGCAGGGCCGCGGTCCCGAGGATCACCCGGCTCACTCCGACGTCGAGCAGCGTGTCGATGGTCGCGCGGTCCCGGATGCCGCCGCCGACTTCGACCTTCATCTCCGCTGCCGTCCGGCAGATGCGGCGGATCACCTCGAGATTGACCGGCGTGCCGGAACGGGCGCCGTCGAGGTCGACCACGTGCAGCCAGGCGGCCCCGGCCTGCTCGCACTGCTGCGCCTGGCCCTCGGGCGTGGCGTCGTACGTCGTCTGCCGGGCGTAGTCGCCCTGTTGCAGGCGAACCACCTGCCCGTCGATCAGGTCAATGGCGGGAATGAGGTCCATGGCGACAAGCGTAGCGAGGTCGGCGGCGTTCGCCAAGGCCCATCATTCGACGTGGCTCGCCTTGGCGTTGCAGGTCTGGTGCCGATCAGTCACGCGCTGCTGGTCGCTGGTCAGCCGCGGCCGCGGCAACGATCTGAAGCGTCTCAAAGTCGACCTGCCCCGGCGAGAACTCGCCCACAGATTCTGTTGAGGCGGCGAGTCGGGCATGACGATACACTACGCGGCTTGGAGTCGGCCGGGTGTCGGTCGGCGAGGTGTTTCCCCGAACGGAGCGATACCTGACGTTCCATGCAAGACCTGCCCCTGACCAAAGGACCGGTCACCTTCGAGGCGGCGGTGGACCTGATCCGACACGACGACGGCCTGCAGCCCGTGCGGGCGCCGGTGAACGAACGCGCGCTCTGGCACCCGGCCCTGCTCGACCGGACGGATATGCCCGCCGGCGTGCGGCTCGTGACGGCGGCCTCGGGTGGGACCGTTGAGCTCGCCCTGCGAATCGCCGAACCGGCCAACCTCAACGAGGGCGCGGTCGATCTCGTGGTGGACGGTGAACTCGCCGGCCGGAAGCCGATCACCGGGTTGGGCGAGCACCTGTTTCGATTCGAAGGACTGAAGCCGAAAGAGAAGCGGGTCGAAGTCTACCTGCCACAGACCTGCGCGTGCCTGGTGCGACGGTTGAGCATCGAGGACGGCGCGACCGCGATCCCCTGGAGCGACGGCCGGCCGCGCTGGGTGACCTACGGCAGCTCGATCACGCACTGCGGGGCCGCGCATGGCCCCTCGCGCACCTGGCCGGCCCTCGCCGCCCGACTCGCCGATGTGCATCTGACCTGTCTCGGCGTCGGCGGCAGTTGCCACTTTGATCCGGTCATGGCCCGACAGATCGCACGCCGGCCCGCGGATCGCATCAGTCTCAAACTCGGCATCAACACCCACGGCGGCGGATACGGCCCGCGCACGTGGACGCCCGCGGTGACCGGGCTGATCCTCACCATTCGCGATCGTCATCCCGGCACGCCGCTGCTGATCGTCTCGCCCATCTTCTCTCCCGGACGGGAAACGGAGGCCGGGGGCACGGGCTTGACGCTGGTCGAGATGCGGCAGGCGCTCGCCGAGCTCGTCGAGGGGTTCCGCGCTCGCGGTGACGCGAATATCCACTATCTCGACGGTCTCCAACTGCTC
>CAYFQS010000132.1:0-8847 GCA_964345245.1 uncultured Planctomycetaceae bacterium
ATTCCCGCGAGCATTTCGAGGCCGCGAGGCGTTCACTCAAGACCGGCGGCGTCTTCTGTCAGTGGCTGGCGATGTATCAACTCACGCCCGACCATTTCGGCATCATCGCCGACACGTTCGCCGACGTTTTCGATGCAGTGCACCTGTTTCAGGTCGGCTTCAATACACAGAGGCCGGCGCTGGCGCTGGTCGGCGTGCGCGACGGCCGGCTCGACTGGAACGTCATCCGACAGCGCGCCGCCACATTGGGCGATCACGACGTGCGAGACCCGTTGATGACTCATCCCGCGGGGCCGGGTTTGCTTTACCTCGGACGATACGTGCCCGAAGGCAGACCGCTGAACACACTGGATAATATGCGCGTCGAACTGCTCGCCGGCCGGGAGCGGGTCACCGGGAACCCCGGAGCGAAGTACTTCTTCGGCGGGCGATGGGTCGAGTTCGTCCGTGGTCGAGCGGCGAAGATTCCCCGCACCCATCCGCTCTACGACTCCGCGACGACTGGGGCGCTTCTGACGCTCTGGGAGCAACGTGCTCAACTCCCGCCCGACGCGAGAAAGGCGTTGGCCGCAGACCTGCGCGTCAGACTCCGATCGCTCGATATCTTCTCCGCGGACGGGGCGGCGATCGACCGTTGGCCGGGAGACATTTCCTGGATCAATCAATGACCCACGCACAAGGATACACGCAGTTCAAGAAACGCCCCCGCCAGGTTACCAGTGCCCGTCCCGTCCGGCTTCCTCGGGCCCGGGCAGACGGCCTTGCTTACGCCGCTGCGGCATTGATCGCTCACGGGTTTACCGGCCCGCCTCGCTTCAGCGAGTGCGGGAGGTGGGGGGGCTCGTGGGTGAGCGTCCGACGCTCGCTGAAGCGAGTCCGGGGCGCGCAGGCGCGCGCGGGCCGGCGCGAAAACGACCTCAGGGATGACCTGTCCCCGGAAATCAGGTCTAATGAAGGAAGCAAGGGGCACAGGCCCGCCGAGATTGAAGTTCCCGGCCGGCTCCGAGCGGAGCGTCGGCCCGGCGGCGTAGCCGGGCGAGGCCGGATGGGAAGTGTCGGTTCCCCGGTTCCGTCGGAGCCCCGTTATGACCAGGCCGTGGCTCTCATGCTCGACACTGTGGTTGTTTGCCGTGTGGCTGATTCCGGGCTTCGGTGTAACGCTTCTATCCGCCGAACCCGCTGCGGAAAGTCAAATGTCAGAACTATGGGGTCAATCCGGCGAGCGTTGGGAACCGGGCAGCCGGCTGCCGGATTTCTCTTACGCGGGGTATCACCGTGGCGAGCGGGCTCTGCCCGAAAAGCCGGCCGAGGTCGGCGTCAAGGATTACGGCGCGGTCGGGGACGGTGAGACCAACGATACCCGGGCGTTCCAAAGGGCGTTGGAGGAAGCGGCGGGCAAGGTCATCGCGATCCCGGCCGGTCGTTACGTGATCACGGAGATTCTGGAGATTCGTGATTCGGGCACGGTGCTGCGCGGCGAGGGGCCGGGGAAGACGATCCTCTACGTGCCGAAGCCGCTGGAAAGAATCCGCTCCAACATGGGCGCCACGACGAGCGGTCGGCCGACGTCCAATTATTCCTGGTCCGGAGGAATCGTCTGGGTCCAGGGCCGATTCCACGACGAGGTTCGGGCCAGGGTCACCGCCCCGGCCGAACGCGGCGAACACACACTGACCGTGGACGAGGTCTCGGAGTTCCAGGTCGGTGATGAGGTACGGCTTCACCAGCGCGACGATGACGAACAGACGTTGATCCACCACCTCTACGCCGGTGATCCCGGTCATTATGGCAATCTGCGAAACGTGCGAACAAACTGGTTTGCCCGGATCAAGGCGGTCGACGCCGAAGCGCAACGCATCACGTTTGACCGTCCGCTCCGCACGGACGTGCGACCGGCGTGGGAGCCCCGTATTCATCCGGGAAGCAGCGGGGTGGAAGAGGTTGGCGTGGAACACCTGAGCTTCGAGTTTCCTGTCACGGATTACGAGGGACACTTTACCGAACTGGGCTACAACGCCATCGCCATGCGCGACGCGCGTCACTGCTGGGTGCGGAACATCGTGATCCGGCACGCCGACAGCGGCATGTTCATCCGAGGGGCCAATCACACGCTGACCGGCATCCGGTGGGAATCCGACCGCAAGCCGCACCATCCGCGTCAGAGCACGGGCCACCATGGGATCACCCTCGGCGGGACAGACCTGCTGCTGACTGACTTTGACTTCCACACGCGGTTTATCCACGACATCACAATGACCCGAGACTCCGCCGGCGTGGTCGTGCGCGACGGCCGAGGCGTCGACCTGGCGTTTGACCATCACAAGTACGCCAATCACGCGAATCTGTTTACGAACATCGACGCCGGCGTCGGCGCGAATATTTTTCACTCCGGCGGCGGTTCCCAGCTCGGTCGACACTGCGGCGCGTGGACCACCTGGTGGAACATCCGGACCGTACGGTCCATAAGTTTTCCCGCCGGTTGGGCGCCGGACCGGATTCAACTCGTGGGCGTTCATTCGAACAAGCCGGCCGTGACCGATCCTGACGGCCGCTGGTTCGAGCCGATTCCGCCCGACCAGCTCGTTCCACAGGACCTGTACGAAGTGCAATTTGATCGGCGGATGCGACGCGGCCGGCCGTAAGCAGACAACACGCTCCGGCTCGGATCAGCTTCCAGGCAAAAGCGTTCAGCAGAGAAGCCCGGCCAAGGCGGCCCGCGCGTCAGGCGTAGGCGGAGGACCGGACTTCCCCCCGGGCCTCGCGGGCGGCGGTGCGGGCTTCGGCGATCTTTTCCGGGTGACCGCTGGCGCGGTACGCTTCGATCGGATCGACCGGCAGATCGCGGGCCAGGCGCCACTCGGCGATCACGTCGCGCACGTCGGTCTCGAAGGCGTCGACCAGGCCGCGCTCGGCCGCGACGACGTCGCCGGCCATCTGCGCCGCGGCGAGCGCGGGCCGGTCGACGAGCTGCGCCTTGACCATCAGCTTCTGGGCGGTGTCCACCGTCTGGATCATCGCCTCGATCTTCGGCTTCAGGTTGTGCGACTGGTCGACCATGTACTCGATCTTCGCCCGCTTGCCCGTGTCGAACTCGTGCTGGGCGATCACGTGAAAGATGCGGAACGCCGCGTAGGGATCGATCGAGCCGAGGGTCAGATCGTCGTCGGCGTACTTCCTGTCGTTGAAGTGGAACCCGCCGAGCATGTTCTCGTCGAGCAGAAACGCGACGAGGTGCTCGATGTTGCAGCCGGGCAGGTGGTGGCCGGTGTCGACAAGAACCTTCGCCTGCGGGCCGGCGTGGCCGGCCATGACGTACGCCATGCCCCAGTCGGCGATGTCGGTGTGGTAGAAACCCGGCTCGAAGGGCTTGTACTCCACGAGCATGGTCATCTTCGCCGGCATCTTCTCGTGCAGTTGCTTCAACGCTTTGTGAAACTCCCGCTTGCGGCGGCGGATGTCGTCCTGCCCGGGGTAGTTCGTGCCGTCGGCGAACCAGAGCGACAGGACGTTGCTCTTGACCGCCTTGCCGATCTCGATGCAGTCGGCGATGTGCTCGAACGCCTGCTTGCGAACCTTCGCGTCGGGGTTGCCGATCGAGCCGAGCTTGTACTGCTGATCCTGAAAGACGTTCGGATTGATCGAGCCGATCTTCACCCCGTACTTCGCGGCGAGCTTGGCCACGTCTTTGGGGTCTTCGCCATCCCTGAAATCCCAGAGCACGTGCACGGCCACGGTGGGGCAGGCGCCGGTGAGCTCGTGGACCTTCCCGGCGTCGGCGAACTTCTCCTCGGTGGTCGACGCCGCGGCCGGCTGGAAGAACTTGCCGAAGCGGGTGCCGGTATCGGCGAAACCCCAACTCGGCAGCTCGATCCTGAACTTGTCCAGTGCGTCGAAGACGGCCTGTTCGTCGATCTCGACCATGATTCACCTCAGGGAGTTTTCGGACAGCGGGCGGTCTTTGTACCGCGCCCGAGGCGGACCTACAATCGCCGCCCGCATGACCGACGAGACCCGGTACAACCCGACGGCCGAGGCCGAGGAACTCGAGCCGATGGGCGGCACCGACGCGGCGTTCGAGTCGCCCGCCGTGCCCGCGGGCCTCGAACCGGGGATCGGGCTGAGTCGGCAGGTGCTGCGTCTGGCGTGGTGGCCGCTGCTCGAACTGATCATGGCCTCGCTGGTCGGGTTCGTCGACACCGCGCTGGCCGGTCACCTGCCGGCCGAGGCGGTGGCGTCGACCAACGCGATCGGCATCGGGTCGTACGTGAACTGGCTGATCGGGCTGATGGGCGCGGCCCTGGGGGTGGGGTCCACGGCGATCATCGCCCGGGCCGCGGGCGCCGGGCGATGGGACGAAGCCGACGAAGCGCTCGGCCAGTCGATGACCGCGGCGGTGGTCTGGGGCGGGGCGGTGGGGCTGGTCGTCCTTCTCGCCGCCCCGGCGATCGGCATGCTGGTGGGACTGACCGGCCGCAGTCTGGAACTGTGCACGCTGTACCTGCGGCTGGTGGCGGTGATCACGCCGATGCGCGGCGTGCTGTTCGTCGGCGGGGCGTGCCTGCGCGGGGCCGGCGATACGCGAAGTCCGTTCTTCATCATGCTCGTGGTGAACGTGGTCAATATCGGCGTGAGTCTGCTGCTCGTGCTCGGTCCGGCGCCGATCGGCGGACACGGACTCAAGGGCATCGCGGTGGGCACGGTCGCGGCGTGGGCCTTCGGCGGGGTGGTCATGCTCGCCCTGCTCGCCCACGGTCGGCGGCGGATCGCCCTGCACGGCTGTCGGATGCGACCGCGCTGGGCCATGCTCAAACGCATCATCCGCGTCGGTCTGCCCAACCTCGCCGAGAACAGCGGCATGTGGGTCGGCAACTTCGTGGTGCTGATGATCGTCGGCCGGCTCGGCGATGAAGCCGTCGGGGCCCAGATCATCGTGGTTCGCGCCGAATCGCTCAGCTTCCTGCCCGGGGCGTCGCTCGGGCTCGCCGCCTCCATTCTCGCGGGGCAGTATCTCGGGGCACGCGATCCACAAACCGCCCGCAAGGCCCTCTGGATGTGCGTGGCGTACGGCGTGGGGCTGATGACGGCGTTCGGTGTGGCCTTCATCATCGTGCCCGAGGCGTTCGTGCGGCTCCTGAGCAGCGAACCGGTCTTCCTCGAAATGTGCCCGCCGCTGCTACGCCTCGCCGGGTTCGCCCAGATCGGCTTCGCGTTTTACCTTGTGCTCAGCGGCGGGCTCCGTGGGGCGGGCGACACGCGAACCACCATGATCCTCACCTTCATCGGCACGTACCTCGTGCGCCTGCCGCTGGTCTACGTCCTGGCGCTGCCGATGGGCCTTGGACTGTGGGGCGTGTGGTTGGCGATCAGCATCGAATTGATGCTCCGCGGCGGGATGTACCTCGGCCGGTTCCTGCATGGCGGATGGACGAAGATCGAGGTGTGATGATCGGACCAACCCGTTCGACCGCCCACTCATCTCGCGGGCTTGGTTCAGATCATGGTCTGCCACTCGAAACTGTCGAGATGTCGCCGCAGGGCGGTCATCGTCGGGAACCGCTTGAGCACCAGCGTCCGACGCAACCCGCCGCAGATGTGCCGCACTTCGTCCGGCATCCTGGAATACCACTTCCGCCCGCCGAGGCATTCGTAGAACACCCGGATCGTGTCCATCACGTCCTGCCGCTGCTTGTAGCGCGTGGGTTTGCCCCAGTCGTAGAAATCGATCATCGTCAGCGAGAAGCGCACGCCCCGTGGTTGGATGAGGATATTCTGGCTGTGTACGTCGGCGTGGTACTCGCCGAGGGCGTGAATCGCCTCGAGGCCGCGCACGAGGTTGTACAGCAGATGCAACGCCTTGAACGGTTCGAGACGATTGCCCGGATGGCGGTCGATCCATTGCTCGAGTTGTTCGCCTTCGCAGAGATCGGAGATCAGGCAGACGACCGGCTGCTTCTGGATCGTGATCTGTTCGGAGTGGTGGTACTGCAGCACGATGGGGCAGTGGCGCAGGGCGTTGAGTTTCCGGGCGTGGCGGATGGACGATCGCTGTCGCGGATTGCGATGGGGGAAGTAGAGCTTGGCGGCGCGGCGGATGCCCGTGCCGGTCTCGCGGATCTTGTATACCTCGCCCTCAACCCCGCCGCCGAGGAACCCTTCGACCACGTACCGCGGTCCGATCTTGCGGCCGGGCTTGAGTTTGAATGAGTCGATCCGTTTGCTGCGGTTCATCGCCTTCCCAGGGCTGAATGGTTGAAGCGGACGCAGGCCCGGCGCATCGACCGGAGCCGCCGCGCCGCGAGCTATGATCACATGGCACGGGTGGACCTGTCAAAACCCCCCGAGAGCCAGAAAAGGTGTCAGGATGATTTATTGTGCGGGTAGGCCGGGATGGGCGGGCGTGGTTTGCCGCGGCGCGCGAATCGGGCCATGATGACCGGTGGGCGGGGGGCGATTCGCGGGCGGACGATGGTGACGCGTTGGGAACCGGTCACGTCGCCGGGGCGTCTGCAATCTGCGTGGTGGGCTGCGCGAGCAAAGCTCGCTTACCCACCCTACCGGGGCCGCGTGAGATCGTGTCGGGGAGACGAGGAGTGGCGATGAATCGGTCGAGATGCATGAGATGCGGCGTCGTGGGTGCGGCCCGGTAAACCGGGCCACGCCGCGCACGACCGGGTCGCGGCCTGTCATGCCCGGCCCCTGAAATCGGACACGGGCGAATCCATCGCCCGCCGGCCGGCGTTGCCAATGCCGGTCGGCATTGGCAATCGCGAACATTGCCCGCTACCGTAACGTACCTTGGAGTCGATCCCGGGAAGCAGGTGACAGACGACATGCCGCGCGATTACTACGACATTCTGGGTGTGGCCCGCAAAGCGGACAGCGACGCGATCAAGAAGGCCTACCGTCGGATGGCGAAAAAGTACCATCCGGACGTGAACAAGGACGCCGACGCCGCGGAGAAGTTCCGCGAGGTGCAGGAGGCGTACGACGTGCTGCGCGATCCGGAGAAGCGCAAGGTTTACGACCAGTTCGGCCACGCGGGGGTCGAGGCGGGGGCGGGCGCCGGCAGGGCCGGCGAAGCAGGCGGCCCTTTCGAAAGGGGCGGCCCTTTCGGCGGTGGACGCAGTTATCGCTCCACCAACGCCGGGCCGGGGGGCTTCAGCTTCCGGTTCGAAGGCGGCGAGGATGTCGACATGGAAGACCTCTTCGGCCAGTTCTTCGGCGGCGGCGGGCGAGGCGGCGCGGGATTCGATGCCGGTACGGGTCAGCGACGGGCGCAGTCCCGTCGGCCTCGCCGCGCGATGCCCGGCGAAGACATCACGCACACCGTGGAGGTTCCCTTCGACCTCGCCGCCCGGGGCGGGTCGATCAACGTCCGCCTCCAGACGCCGCAGGGCCCGCAGACGCTCGACGTGAAGATTCCCAGGGGCGTGGATGACGGGGCCAGGCTCCGCCTCCGCGGCAAGGGTCAGCCATCGCCGACCGGCGGGCAGCCGGGCGACCTGATCATCCAGGTCAACGTCGCTTCGCACCCTTACTTCAGGCGCGATGGGCTGAACCTGACTTTGAACCTGCCGATCAGCATCGACGAAGCGGTGTTCGGCACCGCCATTGACGTCCCCACGCTCGACGGCAAAGCGACGCTCAAAGTACCGCCGCGAAGCAGCGGCGGGCAGAAGCTCCGCCTCCGCGGGGCCGGCATCGAGAACGCCGGCGGCGAGAAAGGCGACTTGTACGTCACCCTCCGAATCACCGTGCCGGAGGAGATGGACGACGAGACGCGCGAGCTTCTCGAGGGGCTTCGCGGGAAGCTGCCCCACCCCCGTCAGGGTCCGCCGTGGCAGTAGTTCCGACTCGGGCGAGCCCCGGGTACACTGTGCGTAAACCGTGCGGCGGCCATCCGCCGGGCAAACGACTACCCACGTTGACGGAGGTCACGGATGCACCGTGCCGTCTTCCTTGATCGTGATAACACGCTCATTCACAACAATGGCGATCTCGGCGATCCGGCCGAAGCCCGCCTCATCCGCGGCGCGGCCAGCGCCATCGCCTCCCTCCGCGGATTGAACTATCAGATCGTGGTGATCACCAACCAGGGCGGCGTCGCTCGCGGCAAGTTCACCGAAGAGGAGGTGGTGAAGACCAACGAGCGCATCGCGGAGCTCGTCGCGGAGAACAGCGGCGCCCGGATCGACCGCTTCTACTTCTGCCCCTATCACCCGGAAGGCGAGGTCGAGTCGTACCGGCGCGAGCATCCTTGGCGCAAGCCGCAGCCGGGCATGCTGCTGCAGGCGGCGAAAGACCTCAACCTCGACCTCGATGCGAGTTGGACCATCGGCGACGGACTGCGGGACATCGAGGCGGGCAAGGCGGCCGGCACGCGGACGATCCTGCTCCGCACCGAGGCGGGCGAGCTGTTCAGCGACGTGAACGACAAGGACGAAGCCGTCGAGCCGGACTTCACGGCGGGGGAACTGATCGAGGCGGGGGGGCTGATCGCCCAGCACCTGCGTCGCGAGCCGGAGTCAGCCGAGGTCGCGGCGGAGCCGCGGGTGCGAGTGCTTCGCCGCAAGACGCCGCCGTCGTCGCCAAGCGAGTCGCCCCTGTCGGAGGAGTCGAAGCCGGCGGCCCCCAAGGCGTCCCCGGACACGGCGACACCCCCGCCGCCCAAGCCGCCGCGGACGAATCGCCAGCCCTTCAAGCCGTGGGACATCCAACCGGCCGACAACGCCCCGCCGCATCGGCCCGCGCCGAAGGCGCGGACCGCTCCTCCGCCGTCATCGCCGCAACCGGCGCCCGCGGGCGAACCGCGGGCTGAGAAGTCGGTCGAGCCGGCGCCTCGTGAGC
>CAYFQS010000133.1:0-3448 GCA_964345245.1 uncultured Planctomycetaceae bacterium
CCTGAAAGGCAACCCCATGCAAGAGACCCACCCCTGTTACGTCGCAAGCAAACCCGTCGAGCCGAACCACGATCTCGAAGTCACCGACAAGTATTCCGGCGAGGTGGTCACGCGCGTGCCGATGGTCGGGCCGGCGGAACTGGAGCAGGCGATCGCCGCTGCGGACGCCGCGGCCGAACCGATGCGCCGCCTCAAGGCCTACCAGCGCCAGCAGGTGCTTTACCACTGCGTGGAGCAGTTCGAAAAGCGATTCGACGAGCTGGCCATGTCGCTGTGCATGGAAGCCGGCAAGCCGCTGCAGCACGCGCGGGGCGAGGTGACGCGGCTGATCGACACCTTCCGCGTTGCCGCGGAAGAGGCGGTGCGGATCTACGGCGAGGTGATGCCGCTGGACATCAGCGAGCGTGCCGCGAACTACCGCGGCATGTGGAAACGCGTGCCCATCGGCCCCTGCTCGTTCATCACGCCGTTCAACTTCCCGCTCAATCTCGTGGCCCACAAGGTCGCCCCCGCCCTCGCGGTGGGCTGCCCCTTCGTGCTCAAGCCGGCCACGGACACGCCCATCGGCGCGCTGATCATCGGGGAGATTCTCTCCGAGGCCGACCTGCCCGAAGGCGCCTTCTCCGTGGTCACCTGCCGCGGGCGCGATTCCGCCCCGCTCGTCGAGGATGACCGGATGAAGATGCTCTCGTTCACGGGCTCCCAGGACGTGGGTTGGGACCTCAAGGCCAGGGCGGGCAGGAAGCTCGTGTCCCTCGAGCTCGGCGGCAACGCCGCGGTCGTGGTCGATGAAGGCGTCGACCTCGATGATGCGGCCGGCCGCATCATTCACGGGTCGTTCTACCAGTCCGGCCAGTCGTGCATCAGCGTTCAGCGGATTCTGATCCACCAGAACGTGTATCGCGAACTGGTCGATAAGCTCGTCGTTGCCGCGAAAGACCTGAAGACCGGCGACCCGAAGGACGAGGACACCTTCATCGGCCCGGTGATCGACGACGATGCGGCGGACCGGATCGAGGACTGGATCAGCTCCGCGACCAGCAAGGGCGCGAAGCTGCTGTGCGGCGGAGGGCGCGACGGGCGCATGATCGAGCCCACGCTGCTCGAAGACGTGCCCGCTGATGAACCGGCGTACTGCGACGAGGTGTTCGGCCCCGCGGCCGGCGTGCAGTCGTTCGACGATTTCGACGGCGCGATCGCTGAGGTCAATCACAGTCGCTTCGGCCTCCAGGCCGGCGTGTTCACCCGCGACATCTTCAAGATGCAGAAGGCGTGGGATGAGATCGAGTGCGGTGGGATCATGATCAACGAAGTCCCGAGCTGGCGGGTCGATCACATGCCCTACGGTGGCGTGAAGGACAGCGGCCTCGGCCGCGAGGGCCTGCGCTTCACCATGGACAAGATGACCGAAATCCGTCTGCTCGTATGGCGCACCCCGCCGAGTGAGCAGCAGTAACCCCGGCTCGCCTCGCTTCAGCGAGGGCGCGGGTTAGCCCCCGGCTCGCCTCGCTTCAGCGAGTGCGAGGGTTCAGCGCCGGCTCGCCTCGCTTCAGCGAGGCGAGATCGGCGGCCGCGATCCCGGCCAAGGCCGTCGCTCGCGCACGCCCCCCACCGCCATGAGCGGGCTTGCCCGCACCGGCCTGGTTGTTATCCCATGAGCGGCGCAGTAGGGTCACCCCCATGAGCAAACAACCGCGATACCAGGAACCGCTTCAGGTCGGCCCGCTCCGCCTCCGCTTCCCCCGCACCGAAGACCTCGACCAGGATGAAGAGTGGTGCGAACTCGAAGTCGACGGCGAGTGGAAGCGAATCCGCTTCCACGACTACGGCGACGTGTACGCCGTGCCGGGCCTGTACGAGGCGCTGTTCTGCCGGCTGCTGCGCTGCGTCTCGCCGCAGGTCGTCCCGCGGCTGCTCAGCGAGATGGTCGCCGAGCGCGGCGAGACAATGCGGGATCTGCGGGTGTTCGACATCGGGGCAGGCAACGGCCTCGCCGGCGAGTCGCTGCAGTACCTCGGCACGCCCTACATCGTGGGCAACGACATTTTCCCCGAAGCGAAGACCGCCACCGAGCGCGATCGGCCGTGGGCCTACGAGGCGTACCACATCTTCGACCTCACCGACCCGTCCGCGGACGTGATGCGCCGGCTTGAAGCGGCGAACTTCAACGCCCTCACTGCCGTGGGCGCGCTCGGCTTCGGCGACATCCCCCCCAAAGCCCTCCAGACCGCCTACAACCTCGTTGAGAAGAACGGCTGGGTCGCGTTCAACATCCATAAACGTTTCCTCACCGACCCGCAGGCGACCGGCTTCGCCGGGCTGATCCGGCGGATGGTCGAAAACGACGTGATGCAGATGGAACTTTACCGGCGATACCAGCACCGCATCAGCATCGCGGGCGAGCCGCTGTTCTACATCGCCGCCGTCGCGCGCAAGCGGGCCGAAATCCCGGATGCCATGGTCGCCGAGGTCGACTGAACTGAACGTGGGGATTACTCCGCCTTCGCCGGCGCATCGAGAATGTAGCGCCGCAGCGCCTGGACGACGCCTTCGGCGTCGGAGGCGGGGACGACGGCGTCGGCGGCCTGCAGGGCCTCGGGGAAGGCGTTCATCACCGCCACGCCCCAGCCGGCCCACTTGAGCATGCCCACGTCGTTCGGGGCGTCGCCGATCGTCATCACCTGCTGTCGCGGCACGTCGTAGAATTCGCCGGCCACCATCGCCACCGCGACCGCCTTGTCCACCCCGGCCGCCATCACCTGGATCACGCGCGGGTCGGCGACGGTGACTTCGACTTTCTTGCCGAAGGTTCGCTCGATCGCCTCCCGCACGCGGGCCAGGCGATCGCCGTCGCCGAGGACGATGAGCTTCGTCACCGGCTGGGTGAGGAACGTGTGCAGGGGCCCCACGCCGTCCGGCCCCCGGCCGCCGTCGAAGGGCATCCGGGGGTCGAAGTCGTCGGTGAACCAGCGGTCGAGCCGCTCCAGGCCGATCTTGCACGCCGCGTCCATGTGCCGGGCGAGTTCGATCACCTTGCCCGCGAGGTCGGGGGCGAGGGGGTGATGGTGGACGACCTCGCCACGGTGGGGCTCGTAGATCAGGGCGCCGTTGTAGTTGATCTGCACCGTGCGGAGCCCGAGCTTCTGGTAGATATCGAACACCGACCGCGGTGGACGGGCCGAAGCAAGCACCACGGGGATGCCCCGCTGCTCGCACGCCCGGACGGCGGCGATGGTGTTGGCCGTGACCTGCTTGTCCGGCTGGAGCAGCGTGTCGTCGAGGTCGACCGCCACGAGGCGGATCGACGCCGCCGGCCGCACCGGCCGGGACTTCGCCTTCGTCCGCGAGCGGCGGCCTCGCTTCCACAAACTCCAAGGCATGGTGCGGATACCCCTGTGAATGACCCGCACATGATACGCAATCCGCGGCTTCCGCGCGGTCGCCCGTG
>CAYFQS010000133.1:3548-8829 GCA_964345245.1 uncultured Planctomycetaceae bacterium
GCACGGCCGGCTCTCCACTGCGCTGCGAGTCCGACCGTGCCACCCCTCATTCGCTCATCCCGGTCCATGCTCCGTGGCGTGGGCCTGTCATGAGCTCTGTAAGCGACCTGCAGGTCAAATGCGATGGCCCTCCGGCGTGGCGGCTTCAGCCGCCATGATGCTGGGTTCCCGCAGCACGGCGTGGCGGCGGACATGGCGGCTGAAGCCGCCACGCCGGGGGCGCGCGAGGGGCGGTGAAGAATTGTCGCGACGGGTTCGCCGGCTCCCCGCTTCACAGGTGGTGGCCCTGGAGCCGGGCCCGGGGGCGTGCGTGCGCGCTTGACATTCATTTCAGTAAAGGTGAGACTATTTCCATACCATTTACGGTTTCTGTTTCCAAAGGAATGCTCCCATGAGCAACTGGCGTACATGCGGGACGATGGGCCTGATCCTTTTCGCGATGATCGTCTCCACCACCCTTGCCCAGAGCAGTGAGAACATGCTCGGCCGCCAGAGTCAGAACGAAGGCATGCTCGTCGTACCCGCGCCGGGCGAGCTCGCCATTGACGGCAAGCTCGATGAGTGGGATCTCTCCGGACGCATCTGGGTCTTTGCCGACAAGGACCTGCGATCGCAGTACTCGGTTGAGGCGGCGGGCATGTGGACGAAGGACGCGCTGTATCTCGCGGCGAAGTGGCGGGACCCCACCCCGATGTACTCGACGGTGAACCCGGCGTTCAATCCGCAGGACGGCTGGAAATCGGACTCGTGGCAGATGCGGGTCGTGACCGATCGGCCGCTGTGGATCACCACGTGGTACTTCACGCCGAAGGAAATGCCGGTCATGCACGTGTCCTACTGGACCGATCCCAACAACTCGCGGGCGGGGCAGGACATCACGCTGCTCGCCGCCGAGCCGGGCGGCACGGAGCTCGGCGAGGGCGTGGAGATGGCCTATCGCGAACTGGATGACGGCGGCGGCTACGTGCAGGAAATCAAGATTCCCTGGGAGCTGCTCTACGCCGAGAAGCCCGACGTGAAGCCGGGCATGGTGCTGCGGCTCGGCAATGAGTTCCTCTGGGGCGATCCGTCCGGGAAGACCTGGCCCGTCCACCGCTATGCCGACAACATGCAGCCCGGTCACACCTCGCGGGAGTTCTACTGGACGGCGAAGCGGGCGTGGGGCGACGCCCGGCTCGTGGCCGAGGGCGAGGTCGATGTCCGCCGGTACATCGCCGAAGGCGAGAAGCTCGAGGGCACGATCCCCCTCCGGGCGGAGATTCCCGGCGACGCCGCCCGCTTCACCCTCGTGATCGATGATGCCCGGGGCAACCGCATCCGCAACCTCGGCGGGCTCGATCCGGCTGACTACACCGTCGCGGAGCAGGACGGTCAGCGCACCGTGGAAGTGCTCTGGGACGGGCTGACCGACAAGGAGTGGTCCGGCAACCACCGCGAGGGCTTTTCGGGCGAAGGTCAACTGGTCCCGCCGGGCACGTATCACGTGCATGGACTGTATCACCACGGCATCGACGCCCAGTACGAGATGTGTTTCTACAACCCGGGCACCCCGCCATGGCGGACGGGCGACACGAGCGGGGCGTGGGGCAGCAATCACGCGGCCCCGGAGAATGTCGCCGCCGCGGGCGACTGGATGATCGTTGCCTGGCCGTTCTCCGAAGGCGGCAGCGCCACCATCGGGATCGCCCCCGACGGGCTGAAGCAATGGGGCGAGCTGCGCGGCGGGGCGACGCTCGCCGCCGACGCCGAGTACGTCTACGCCACGCCGTGGCAGCACGGCGAGATCACCGCGCTCAATCGTTTCGACGCGAAGACGGGCGAGTATCGGCCGTTCCTCAAAGACGGCAAGGCCAAACCCTTCGACCTCGAACTCAGCGACATGTTCGGCAACGCGGACGTCGGCGTCCCGGTGGCCATGTCGTGCGCCGGCGACCGGCTCGCGATCGCCATGTCAACCGGCGTGGTGGGCCTCTTCGACACCGCCACCGCCGACCGGATCAAGACGCTTGACGTCGACGACCCGAAGGACATCGCCCTCGCCGGCGCCGGCGACGCGCTCATGCTCTACGCGATCAGCGGGCGGAAGGTGGTGGCCGTCGACGTGACGGGCGGCGGGCAAAGCGCGGTGCGCACGCCCGGTCTCGGCGCTCCCACCGCGGTGACCGTTGACCATGACGGCAATCTGCTCGTGGCGGACATGGGCCCGGACAGCCAGGTCAAGGCGTATCGCGACGGGCGAGTCGCCTACACCTGCGGCGTGAAGGGCGGCCGGCCGATTCGCGGCAAGTTCGACAAGCAGGCGATGACGCATGTGGCCGACGTGGCGGTGGACGCCGCGGGGCAGGTCTGGGTGACCGAGAGTTGGAACTACCCGCGTCGTGTATCGGTGTGGGGCCGGGACGGCAAGCTGGTGCGGGACTACATCGGCAACGCCGCCTACGCGGGCAGCGGTTGCTACCTGCACGACCAGGACCCCACGCTCGGCTACGCCGGGCCGATCGAAATGAAACTCGACCGGGAGACGCGGACGTGGGAGGTGACGCAGGTGTTGTGGGTGCCCGATCCGGATGTGCCGGGCGAGGGCTTTCCCATCAGCACACAGACGCATGTGCAGCCGCAGCGCTTCCGGTCCGACGCCAGCGGCGAGACGCGCGAGTACCTTTACGCCCACGATGCGCGTGACGGCGGCGGGCAGGTGGTCTACATGCGGAGGCCGAACGGCTGGATGCCCGTCGCCGCGGTGTGCAGCGTTCGGCATTTCTCCGGCGAGGTCAGTCGGCGAATGGTGATCGACGAGATGCCCACCGGCGAGTTCAGCGACCTCAGCCCCTTCGACGGGGTGTTCTGGAACGACGCCAACCGCGATGGCGCGGTGCAGCGGGACGAATGCGAGATCGTGCCCACGGGGGAGCCGGGCGAAATCGGCGAGCGAGGCCGCGACGCCCTGCCCCTCGGCAACGGCTGGGGCGGCCGGATCGACACCGAGTCCCTGACCATCCACGCCGAGGGGCTGACGAAGTATGAACCCGCTGGTTTTGATGCCGACGGCGCCCCGATCTATCACAAGTCGGGCATGAAGTCGGTCGGCGTGACCGACCACGGCGATCTCGTGCCCGTGCCGCGGGAAGATCGCCTGCTCTGCCTCAGCCGCATGGGTTACGCCGGGCCGACGCGGATCATCGGCGTGGACCTGAAGCGCGGCGAGATCGACTGGCGTTACCCGAATCCCTACCCCGGCGTGCACGGCTCGCACCGGGCGCCCATGCCCGAGCCGGGGCTGATCATCGGCCCGCTGAAGATTCTCGGCACCGTGAACCTCGGTGAGGAAATCGGCACCGTCTTCGCCATGCGCGGCAACCTCGGGCAGGATTACTTCATGACCAGCGACGGCGTGTTCGTCGAGGCGCTGTTCCGCGACGGCCGGCTGCCCGGCGAGAAGCTGCCGGCGAAGGAGGACCTGCTCATCGGCCAGCCGATGGGCGCCTACAGCGAAGGCGGCGAGCCGTTCAGCGGCTGGCTCGGCCGGCAGAACGACGGCGTGGTCCGGATGACCACCAGCATCGCCCGCACCGCGTCCATGATCGTCCGCCTGAATGGGCTGGACACCATCGAGCGGTTCACGCTCGAACCGCTGAAGCTCGACGAGGCGCTGCTGGCGAAGGTGGTCAAGGACAACCAGGCCCGCGCCGCGGCGGCCGCGACCGATGCGAAGGTAGCCATGATCCACCGGATGACCGACGTGAAGGTCGATGCCGACGATGCCGACTGGGCCGACGTCCCCGCCATTCCCATGGCCCGCCGGGGCATGGCCGAGCGCGGCGAGGCCCGGCTCGCCTACGACGACGCCACGCTCTACGTCCTGTTCGAGGTCACCGGCGACAAGTCGCCGTGGGTCAACGGCGGCAAGGACTTCGGGCGACTGTTCAAGACCGGCGACGCGGTGGACATTCAGCTCAGCCCGAACGGCAACACCCGGCGCCAGCCGGGCGCAGGCGACCTGCGGGTGGTGATCGCGAAGTACGAACGCAAGCCCGTGGCCGTCCTGATGAAGCCCGTGGCGCCGGACGCCCCGGCGGACGCGGCGCGGACTTACACCTCGCCCGTCGGCTCGCGCCAGTTCGACATGGTGAAAATCATCGACGCCGCGAAGATCAAGGCCGAATCGGTCGGTGACGGCTACGTCGTCGAGGCGGCGATCCCGCTCGGCGCGATCGGCCTCGAGCCGAAGGCCGGCGAGACGATCACCGGCGATGTCGGGTTCATCAGTTCCGACAGCGCCGGGCAGATCAACTCCGCGCGTACCTACTGGTCGAACAAGAACACCAACCTCGTCAATGACGAACCCTTGGAGGCCTGGCTCACGCCTCACGAGTGGGGCAAGCTCACGTGGCAGTGACCGCAGAGGGATCAAGCCCGGTCATGGGCGTTGCGAGCGCGAGCGAGTGACGGCCAGGCCGGATTTTGGAAGGCGGAAACACGACGATGTACCACGTCTACGCGACCGCACTGGTGCTGATGAATGTCGTGTGGCTGCTCCTCACGCTGCTCGGGTTGCCGGGCAACTGGCTCATGCTCATGGGCGCCGGCGTGCTGGCGTGGGTGTACTGGGATGAGCGGGCGATCGGCGTCACGACGCTCATCGTGCTCGCGGTGCTGGCCCTGCTCGGCGAAGTGCTGGAGTTCGTGACCGGGGCGGCCGGCTCGCGGAAAGCCGGCGGCAGCATCTGGGCCGCGGTGCTCGCCATCGTCGGCGGAATCGTCGGCGGGGTCGTCGGCACCTTCGCCCTGCCCATTCCCGTGGTCGGCACGGTGATCGGGGCCTGCCTCGGGTCCGCCTTCTTCGCCGTCATCGGCGAGCTCATGGTCGGCCGCGATCTCAATACCTCCCTGCTCACCGGTCGCGGCGCGTTCGTCGGCCGCCTCTGGGGCACCATCGCGAAGGTCGTGGTCGGCGTGGTCATGTGGGTCTGGATCGCGGCCGCGGTGTACATGTGATCGGCAAGCAGGCGGCGGGGACCACTTGGCGAGGGATGCCGCGGCCCGGCCGACAGCCCCAAACACAAGGCCGCGGGCCCGACCCGCCCGCGGCGATTGAATGGCAACTTGTCTTTGAAGCATTCCGACAGCGCTCACGCCTCGACGGGATGGGTCTGCAACCAGCGGAGCAGGACGACGAGGGTGTAGACCAGCCGGGCGTCCGCCCGGCCGCGCAGCCCCGCCTGCCACACCCGCCGCACCGCCCTCGCATCGAGAAAGGGCGCGACCCGCGGCGTGGTCGCCA
>CAYFQS010000134.1:0-8829 GCA_964345245.1 uncultured Planctomycetaceae bacterium
GGACACGATTGTGACCGGCAACTTCGACAGCGCGAAAATGTTCCTCATCGGCTCGCAGGTCGGGAGCACCTTCACTGCTTTCTTCGCCAGCGACCTGTTCACCTCCAGTCAGTCCGAAGGTGATTTCTACGATGCAGAAGCGGCTCTCGAAGACGTGCTCGGCCCGGTGACGCTTCAGTCGCCGCAGGACATGTTCTTCACCTCAACCGAGTTCGGATCGCTCAACGGCACCGTCACGGTCGTGGAGGATGGTCAGGGCGGGTTTACCTTCGAGGACTTCGTCTTCGACAGCTCTTACTCCGGTCACGTCGACGCGATCCCCGAGCCGGCCACGCTGAGCGTGCTCGGCCTCGCCGGCCTCGCCGTCATCCGTCGCCGCCGCTGATCGACCGCGACACGACAATCGAACCAGACTCCCCCGCGCCCGGACCGTGCAGGTCCGGGCGTTGTTCGTACAGGCCGCTGACCCACCCGGGCATCGCGAATCCCCGGCATGACGGGGCTTGCTTCCTGTTCCTTTCGTGTCTGCGTGTCTTCCGCTCACTGCTTCCGCCAGAAGCGCGGGCTGAAAAGCACGACGATGGCGAAGACTTCGAGTCGGCCGATCACCATCATCAGGGCCATGAGCAGCTTGCTGGGGGTGGAGAACCAGTTGTAGTTCTCGGCCGCGCCCACGAGTTCGAGCCCCGGGCCGATGTTGCACAGGGTGGCCACCGAGGCGGTGGCGGCGGTGGTGAACGTCGCGGTGCGTCCGTCGGGCATGACGTGGTCGGCCTCGAGGACGCGCAGGGCGAGGGCGCCGAGGATGAAGATCAGAAACACGCCCATGACGTAGCCGGCGATGCCGAGGCGGAGCTGGGGCGAGACCGCGGCCCGGCCGACTTTGAGCGGTCGCACCACGTTGGGGCGAAAGGCCAGCTCGATCTCGGCCACGATCACCTTGAGTGCGATCCAGACGCGGATGACCTTGATCCCGCCGCCGGTCGACCCCGCGCATCCGCCGACGAACATCACGGCCACGAGGACGGCTTTGGCGAGGAAGGGCCAGAGGTTGAAATCGGCGGTGGCGAAGCCGGTCGTGGTATGGATCGAGACGGTCTGGAACAGTCCGTGCCGGATCGCCGCGCCCGCCCCGCCGTCGAGTTCCGTGCCGTCGGTGGCGACGATCCGGTGGCCCCAGATGGAGGCGATGACGATCGTCGCCGCCACGGCGATGAAGATCAGGTAGATTCGCAGCTCGCGGTCTCGCAGGACGGTCTTCGCGTTGCCGCGTATGACCTGGTAGTACAGTCCGAAGTTCACCCCCGCCATCAGCATGAAGAAGATGACGATGGTGTCCACCGCGGGGCTGTGGTAGAACCCGACGCTCGCGTTCTCGGTGCTGAACCCGCCGGTGGCGAGTGTGGCGAAGGTGTGGCAGATCGCCTCGTACCAGCTCATCCCCGCGAGGCGCAGGCAAATCGTCTGAGCGATGGTCAGGCCCATGTAGATCATCCACAGGATGCGGGCGGTGTCGCGGATATGCGGGCTGACGCCCTCCGGGGTCGGGCCCGGGGCTTCCACGCGGAACAGCCGCTTGCCGCCCGCCCCGAGCGACGGCAGCACCGCCACGAACAGCACCACGATCCCCAGCCCGCCCAGCCAGTGGGTCATCGATCGCCAGAACAGCAGCGACCTGGGGACGGTGGGGATGTCGGTGAGGATCGTCGCCCCGGTGGTGGTCAGTCCGCTGACCGCTTCGAAGTAGCAGTTCACCGCGGAGTCGAAGGGATGGGGCTCGGGGGTGATCGTGGCGTGGGCCCAGAGGTAGAAGGGCAGGCCGGCGAGGGCGGCGCCGAGCAGCCAGGTCGCCGCCACGAGCAGCAGTGCTTCCCGCCGGCCGATCTGGCTTCGCCCGCCGCGGGTGCCGAGCCAGAGCCCGCCCCCGACCAAGCCCCCGCCGATCCCGCTGGCGAACAGCGCGACCATTGCCGCGTGCTCCGCCCCGTCGCCCCCGTCACCATTCAGCCACGCCCCGAATCCGATCAGCAACAGCAGCCCGCTGAGCACGAGCAGGAGAAGGGAGAACTGGTTGAACACGTAACGGAGGTTCATGGCGTGCACAGGGAGCGCCGGGGGGCGCCGGGGGAACAGCAACCCGAAAGTTCAAACCCCGAACGCCGACGCGGCGCCGGCGTTCGGGGTTCACGCCCGCGGTTCAACCAAGCGTCGGATCGCACAACCAATCCTCCTTTCATCGACTCGTGAACCGTCGCCGCAGCGCGTTCTCGCTTTCCTGGCGGCCGATGAGCAGGACGGTGTCGCCGGGGTGGATCACGTCGTCGGCGGTGGGGACGCTCGTGCGACCGTCGTGCTGGATCGCGGCGATCATGCCCTGCGGCAGCAGGCGAAGCTCCCGCAGCGGCCGGCCCACCACCTCCGCCGTCTTCGGCACCTCCACGCGATACACGTTGATCGTGCCCTCCGCCAGCGAGGCGATGCTCTCCATCGGCCGCTCCGCCAGCGCCCCGATGATCTCGCGGGCGGCGAGTATCCGCGGCGTGAAGGCGTGGTCGATCCCGATCTGCCGCAGCAGATAGAGATACGTGGGACTCTGCACCACGGTCAACGCGGTTTTCACCCCCATGCTCTTCGCCCACGCGCAGCCGAGGATGTTGTGCTCGTCGTCGTCGGCCACAAGCCCGACGAAGGCGTCCACGTCGGCCAGGCCTTCCTCTTCGAAGACGGTCACGTCGGTGGGGTCGGCCTGGAGGACGGTGACCCAGTCGAGCTTCTCGGCCAGCTCCTCCGCCCGCTCGCGGTCGGTCTCGAACAGCCGGATCGAGAACTTGCGGCGGTGCAGGGCCCGGCAGAGCCACACGCCCATCGACGGGCCGCCCATGATCGCCACGTGCATGCGGCCGTGGTCCTCGGCCTGGAACTTCCGCATCCCCGTTTCGAACACCTCGGCATTGCCCACGAGCACCACCGTGTCGCCCGGCTCGATGACGGTCGAGGCATTGGGCACGAAGGCCTCGTGGGAGCGGGTCACGGCGGCGAGCAGCATGCCTCGCGGCAGGCCGAGCTCGGGCAGCGACTTGCCCACCGCGGTGGCCCGGGCGCTGACGCGCACCTCCTGGATTTCCACCCGCCCCCGGGCGAAGGTCTCGATGGCCAGGGCCCCGGGGTTCCGCAGCGTGCTGGCGATGGCCAGGGCCGCGGTGTACTCCGGGCAGATGAGCTGATCGATCTGGAAGTGGCGGCAGTAGTCGAGTCCGCGCTCGTCGAAGTAGGCGCTGTGGTGGACGCGGGCGATGGACTTGCGGGCCCCCACCCCCCGGCCGACCGAGGCGGTGAGCAGGTTGATCTCGTCGCTGAAAGTGGCGGCGATGACCATGTCCGCCTCGGCGCCGCCGGCCTCGCGGAGCACGTCCGCATTGGCCGCGTTGCCCACCAGTGTGCGCACGTCCATCGTGTCCTCGATCGTCGCGACCCGTCTCGGTTCGGTGTCGACGACCGTGATCTGATGACCCGCCGCGGCGAGCACTTCCGCCGCGTGCTGCCCGACCTGTCCCGCACCGCAGATGATGACCTTCATCGTCGTTCCGTCGTTACGCGCTGGCGTTGCGGGCATGATACCCGAAGCCACGATGCGCGTCGGCTGCCCGCGCCCGATCCCCCGATCACCAGATCGCCAGATCGCCAGATTCCATCGGCCGCCGCATCGCGATATCCTTGAGCGTTCGCCCAACCCGCACACAGGAGCAGCGCGTCATGCGATATCGATCTCTCGGACATTCGGGCATCCAGGCCTCCGCGGTGGGCCTCGGCACGTGGGCCATCGGCGGGTGGATGTGGGGCGGGTCGGATGAGGCCGACGCCATCCGCGCGATCCACGCCGCCGTCGACGCCGGGGTCAACCTCATCGACACTGCGCCGGTCTACGGCTTCGGCACGTCGGAGCAGGTCGTCGGCAAGGCGATCAAGGATCGCCGCGACCGCGTCGTGCTCGCCACCAAGTGCGGGCTCGTCTGGGACGCCGCGAAATCCGACCGCGGCGAACTGTTCTTCTACTCCGACGAACAGCATGCGACCCAAGACGCCGGCGAAGCGAAGTACGAAGTGCGGAGATTCCTCGGCGCCGACTCGATCCGCGGGGAGCTCGAGCATTCGCTCCGCCGCCTCGGTGTCGACTGCATCGACCTCTACCAGACGCACTGGCAGGAGTCGACCACGCCCATCGAGGAAACGATGCAGGCCCTGGTGAAGCTGAAAGAGCAGGGCAAGATTCGCACGATCGGCGTGAGCAACGCCACGTCCGACCAGATGGGCGAATACGCGAAGTTCGGGGCCGTGGCTTGCGACCAGGAGAAGTTCAGCATGCTCGACCGCGGCATCGAGGAGGATCAGCTTCCGTACTGTCGTGCGAACGGCATCGCGGTGCTTGCCTATTCGCCGCTCGCCCAGGGCCTGCTCACGGGCAAGGTCACCGCGGGCCGCGAGTTCGAGGAGGGCGACCAGCGGCGCGACAAGCCGCGGTTCAGTGGCGAGAACCGCGAGAAGGTCAACCGCATGCTCGAGGACATCCGCCCCATCGCCGAGGCCCACGAGATGTCGCTCGCCCAGCTCACCGTCGCGTGGACGATCGCGCAGGAAGGACTGACCCACGCCCTGGTCGGGGCCCGCGACGAGAAGCAGGCGATCGAGAACGCCGCGGCCGGCGACGTGGAACTGACGGGGGACGAACTCAAACGGATCGACGATGCCGTCGAGCGCCACGCCGCCGACGTCCCGTGAGGCGAAGCGCCGCGGCGAGGTCGTTTTCACCGATGTGATCTGAAAGATTCCGCATGCGAACGTTGCTGCGATTGCTGTGCTATGCGAAGCCGTACGGCTGGTACATCGCGGCGGGGCTGGCGTGCCTGCTGATCGCCCAGCCGCTGCAGTTGCTGCATCCGCTGTTCTGGAAGTTCGTGGTCGACGAGGTGCTGCTCGCCGAGCAGCCGCGGTTCGTCGAGTGGGTCGGCGAGTCGCGGGTGGCGCTGCTGCTGGCGACGGTGGGGGCGATGTTCGCCGCCTACGCCGGCGGGGCCGCCGTCTCCGCCCTCCGCGGTTACGTGCTCGGGGTCGCGGCCCAGAAGGTCGGGCTCGATATCCGCAACGACCTCTACCGCCGCATGCAGGACCACGCCCTGCGTTTCTTCCACGAACACCGCAGCGGCGACCTCGTCGCCCGCGTCACCGGCGATGTCGACAACGTCCAGCAGCTCACCACCAGCGGCGTCGACGAACTCATCGGCTCGATCACCCAGCTCATCATGGTCTGGCTGATCATCCTGTTCATCGTGAGCTGGCACGTCGCCCTCGCCCTGCTCGTGCCCATGGGCTGCGTGGCGCTGCTCGTGTTCCGGTACAACACGATCATCCGACCGCTCTACCGGCGCATCCGCGACCGCCTCGGGGATGTGTCGGCCAAGGTGCAGGAGAACCTGCTGGGCATGCTGGTGATCAAGGCGTTCGGCCGGGAACGCCGCGAGGCCGGCCACGTCGAGCACGAAACCCGCCGCTACTACGACGAAGCGGTCGCCGGGCTCAAGACCCGGACGAAGTACATGCCCGCGATCCAGGTGATCGGGTTTTCCAGCAACGTGATCATGCTCGCGGTGGGCGGGTACTTCGTGCTGCGGGACCAGGCGAGCGTGGGCGACATCGTCGCCCTCCGCGGGTATTGGTGGTACCTGTTCGCCCCCGTGTGGTCGCTGGCTCGGATCAACGACCTGATCCAGCGGTCGCTGGCCGCGGCGTCGCGGATTTTCGACGTCATCGACGAGCCGATCGAGATCGTCGACGCCGACGACGCCGAGACGCTCGACTCGGTGGACGGGCGGATCGAGTGCCGCCATCTCACCTTCGCCCATACCGAGCGGCAGACCACGCTGAGCGAAGTGAACTTCGTCGCCGAGCCGGGGCAGAGCGTCGGGCTCGCCGGGCCGTCGGGAGCGGGCAAGAGCACGCTGCTGTCGCTGTTGCTGCGGCTGTACGATCCGAACGACGGGGCGATCCTGCTCGACGGCCGCGATCTCCGCCGGATCACCCAGCCGTCGCTGCGGCAACACTTCGCCATCGTCGCGCAGGAGCCGTTCCTGTTCAACCACACCATCCGGTCGAACGTACTCTACGCCGATCCGGATGCTTCGGAAGAGGCGATGCACGACGCGGCGCGTCTGGCGAACGCTCACGATTTCATCCTCGGCCTGCCGAAGGGCTACGACACGCTCGTCGGCGAGCGGGGGGTGAAACTCTCCGGCGGCCAGAAGCAGCGAATCTGCATCGCCCGGGCGTTCCTCGCCAACCCGGAGATTCTGCTGCTCGACGAGGCGACGGCGTCGGTCGAGCCGGAAAGCGAGGCGATCATCCAGGCCGCGCTCTCCCGCCTCATGGAAGGCCGCACCGCGGTGATCGTCTCGCACCGGCTGTCGATGATCCGGGATTGCGATCAGATTCTCGTGATGGAAGACGGCCGCGTCACCGAGCGCGGCGGGCACGAGCAGCTCATGGCCGCCGGCCGCTGGTACGCCCGCATGTACCGCCTGCAGACGACGGGCGAATGAACGCGTTCGGCGAGGCAAAGCCCGCGATCTGATCGCCGGGCCGAGCGCCGGGGCGCGCGGGGACGGTTTGCATGGGTACCGCGTTCGTGGCCGACGATGGCATCGTCGGCTTCACAGCGATGCGTGGCACGCGGCTTCGTAGCCGTCGATCATCTTCGACAGCGTGAACTGCTGTCGGGCTTCGAGGGCGCGTGCGGCGAGCGGCGTGAGATCGGCGGCGAGCATCCGCCGCAGTTGGTCCGCGAGATCGTCCACGTCGCCGCAGCGGAACAGCCGACCGACGCCGAGCTCGTCCACGAGTTCGGGGTGCGAGCCGATGTCGCTGGCGAGGACCGGCGTGCCCGCGGCCATCGCCTCGAGCACCACCCAGCCGAACGCCTCATCCCGGCTCGCGGTGACGGCGAAGTCCGCCTGCTCCTGCAGCCAGAGCTTCGCCGGCCCGTCCCGCACGCCGACCGGGACCACGATGTCGTGCAGGCGGTGCTCGTCGATCAGCCGGCGGACCTCGGGCATGTCCGGGCCGTCGCCGACGATCACGTACTGCACGCCTCGCTGCTCGAAGGCATCGCGGGCCTTCGCCACCGCCCGCATCGCGAGGGTCTGCCGCTTCACCGGGGCGACGCGCCCGACGTGGACCACGAACGGCCGGCGAACCGGCAGGTCGGGCGGATGGGCCAGGGCCTCGGCACGGCGGCGGTCGTAGTCGGCAAGGTCGAGCCCGTGATACACCACGTCGATCGGCGGCAGGTCGTCGCCGGCGATCTCGTGAATCCGGTCGCGGCACCAGCGGCTGATCGCGACGACGCGGTTCGCCCGCTGGTAGCCGGCGGCGATCACCTGTTTCACCCGCGGCCGGCCCAGGGCGTGGTAATGCGGGTAGACGTCCGCGCCCCGGGCGCTGATCACCACCGGCACACCGGTCCGTCGGCGGAGAAACGTCGCGGCGTAGCCGGTGGGATAGCTGTAGAACGCGAAGACGAGGTCGAATCGCTTGCGCCGATGCAGCCGCCACAGCGGCCAGGCGAGGGCTTCGGGCCAGAGATGTGGGGCCGGCGGCATGCGGTAGCGACGCACCTCATAAGGCAGGTGCGGCTCGGGTTCACCCGTGCGCGGGGCGAGTACGGTCACCTCGTGCCCGCGCTCGATCAGCCCGCGCACGATCACGTCCGCACTGCGCTCCGCTCCCCCCAGAGCCGGCAGAAACGTCGAAGTCAACAGGCAGATCCGCATGAGTGAGGGGCATGATATCACCAACCCGGATCGTCCAACGCCCTGAAAGTCCGGTCATGGGCTGGGCCGCGAAGCGAAGCAGCCCTTGGCCGGGATTCGGGCGCCGGCGCGTCGAGTGAGCCACGGCTACAACCGCTCAAATGGCCATCTCCATGGTGTTGGCGGAGGCGGCTCAGGGCTATCACAAACGTGTTGCAAATAAAGTGACGATAGCATACACTATTGTGTATTCAATTGGAGCACGGCGATGAAGTTCGTTTCAGCACGTGATCTGCGAAGCAAATCCGCCGCAGTCTGGCAAGCCCTCGACCGCGAGGGGGAACTGGTCGTTACCCGTAATGGCAAACCAATCGCCATTATGAGTCCGACTGACGAGAGTCAGTTCGAGGAGTCGCTACGGGACCTGCGCCAGGCCCGCGCTCTTCGAGCGGTGAGAGAACTGCAAGAGGCGTCGGTAGAGTCAGGGCGCAGTGAGATGTCGCAGCGCGAAATCGAGGCGGAGATCACTGCTGCTCGCAAGGAACGCCGGCGGTGAGAATTGCGCTCGACACCAATGTACTGGTGGCCGGTCTCCTCTCACCCTTCGGTCCTCCTGCTCGCGTTCTGCAACTGCTGCTCACCGGGAAGACGCGCCTCTGCTGCGACACACGCATATTCAGCGAGTATCGACTCGTCCTGGCCCGGCCTAAGTTCAGCTTCGCCTCGAACCGGGTCGACGACGTGCTTCAGGTCCTGGCCGACAACGCCGAAATGCTGGTGGCCGAACCGGCCGGATTGAAGCTGCCGGATCCCGACGACGTGGCATTTCTCGAGGTAGCGATAACGGGGATGGTCAATCACCTTGTTACGGGGAACCTGAAGCATTTTCCGGGTCGACACCGGCGCGGTCTCTCGGTGATCAACCCGGCGCAGTTTGTCGATCTCTACCGATCGAAGTGAGTGGACGTTTCACCCCGCATCGATCACCGGCAGGGCGGCGGGGTGGATGTCGATCTCGACCGGGGTGCGG
>CAYFQS010000135.1:0-8755 GCA_964345245.1 uncultured Planctomycetaceae bacterium
AGAGACGCCCACGCCCACCCCTTCGGCAAAGGAATGCGCGGTCATGATGCCAAGAATCAAAAGCGCCTTGGTCGCATTCGCGCCCTGGAGGTCGGCCACATCGAAATCTCCGGATTTCGCAAGCAGGCGGTCGGCCACAACGATCACGCCAAGCCCGGCCAGTATGCCGACCAGCGTCAACTTGATGTCGATCGATGTTCCTTCGGAAATCAGGCTGTGGCTGGCCGCCAGCATCAGCCCGGCCGCCGCGGCGTTCGACCAGCCGATGGTTGGCTTGCCAAGGGTTTTGACAAAGAGAAAGGGCAACGCGCCCACGCCTGTCATGACGGCGGTGAGCGCGGCGGCGGCCACCACGATCCAGAGAGCGATGTCCAAATCAACGCCCTTTCGTGTTCAAGACTCCTAGGCCCTGTGAAAAGTAGTCCTGTCGGCGGGACCGCGGGCAACGAACGGTAATTTACCACAAGGAGTAACCTCTCACCCCCCAACCCCCGACGCCGGCCCGCCTGGAATCAAATTTCCATCAGTCCCTCACGGCCCTTCGGACCAGCCGCAGCGCATAAAAATGCAAGCACGCCAACTGCAACAGGTTACCGCCACGACGCCCCTTTTGTATGGAGCTATTTTCTAAGCAGTTAGAGGAAGAACGCTGGGCTGACCTTGAAGCGTTCGGCGAGAATGCGGATGTGGGTCTTGCTCGGCTCGCGTTCGCCCCGCACCAGCTTTGATCCCAGCGACCGGTTGCCCAGCAGATCACCAAGGTCCGAAGCGGTCATCTCAGCCAGCTCGATCATGTGTGCGATCCGCTCGCGGACCGGCCAGTCGTCGTACTCGATCGGGTCGTCGCCGTCACGTCGGCCGATGATCGCCATTCGACCTGTTCGACGATCCGAACCCATCGGGCCAGAGCACTGCGGGCATCGTCGTGCTTCTTCTGTCATTTGGACAACAGGGTTTTACGGGAGACGTTGATGCGTACATTATGTACCACGCTGAGCGTCGCGTCAAGCAGATCGCGACGGTTTGGGTCTTCGCCACCGCCTTCCGCGGCCGGTTCGGGGTCAGCCCGTCGGCGTATCGGCAACAGCTTCGGTGAGGGGCGGGCCGGTCAATCGATCCACGCCACCTCGAGCACGCGGGCGAGGCGGCGCAACTCGTCCGCCCGATGGCCCGGCAGCAACGCGAGGTGGTGCGGCATGCCTTCGTGGCAGAGATGGTCGAACCACTCGCGCACATCGAGTGAGTCGAACGCCGCCAGACCGCACGTCCCACGAAGCGGGCGCGGCGGCCGGTGCGTCCGGGCGTCCACGGCGGTCATTCGATACGCACCGTCACAGTGCCAGAGCCGGGCAAGCGTGACCTCGCGGTCCGCGGCGAGCTGGGCGTTGACGACGACCGGCTTGTCGTTGTTGAAATGCCGGGCGAGGGCGATGGTGTCGGGATCGCAGAGCGAGATCGGCGCTTCGCCCTGATGCCAGAGGGTGAGCGTGTGCTGGTCGTGTTCGAGCCAGTCGCTGAGGTAGCCGGGCCCGTAGCCCATGAGCTTGCCGAGCAGCAGCGTCAGGGCGCCGTCGAGATCGCCCTCCATGGCCAGGGCGCGGCCTTCATCGCCAAGGCGGGCGAAAGCCACGTAGGGCCAGGCGCCCAGTACGTTCGGCAGTTCCGGCCAGCAGCGAATCGCCAGCGCGTCGAGCCCCTGCGACGTAAACATCTCCCGGATCGCCAGCGTGTACCGGCTGGTCAGATCGAGGGCATCGTCGGGGACATCATCTTCACGCCGCAGGGCCATCGCGTCGAGCGTGCGGCGGTCTTCGGCGACGGCCTCCTGGTCCGTCGCCTGCACCGCGTCGATCAGCTCCTGCACGCCGAAGTGTTGCATGGCCGGTCCGAGCTGGGCCCGAATCATCGCCGGGTCGACCTGCATGTTGACGAAGCCGGGCGCGTGCGTGCCCACGAGGCCGACCTTGGCCCGTCGCAGACGCGCGACGGTGGCAGTGAGACGAAGGGCCCGGTCGAGTTGCGGAATCGTGGCTGGATCACCAGGGTGGCCGTTGACGAGTTCGAAGGGATGGCGATTCTGTCGCAGGAACGAGGCGAAGGCGTGCGTGCCGACGAGGGTGCAGGCGCTGACGCGGTCGCTGTCCTGGCGTTCGGTGGTGGCCCACAGCACGAGTGGATCGGGCCAGAGCTGGCTGAGCAGCGGGATCAACCGACCGTCGCCCATGGTGGGCTGGATCACGACCAGGCCGACGCAGCCGGCTTCGCGGAACTCGGCGATCGCCCGGCGCATGGACGCATCATCCGTGGCCGGGGCGGTGGGAAACGTCCAGGCGTAAGGCAACGGCGCGACCGCCTGCTGAGCCGCGGCGAGCATCTGCTCGCCCCACTGCGGATCAAACCCCGGCCTGGCCCGTCCGACCGGCAACAGTCCTGCTTTGACACTCACGATGGCGCCCTTCCACGATGTGCCGCACCGCGACTCGCTTGACCGGAGGCGCGACGGCAGTTAAATTATCGATAATAATCGATAGTAAGCTTTCGGCCGCCTGCCGTCAATCCATGAACGACCGCTCCAGAGACCACCGCTCCACCCGCGATCGCATCCGCCAGGAATTGCAGCATCGCATCCTCCGCGGCGAGTTGCCGCCGGGACAGCGACTGACGCAGATCGACCTGGCCAGTGAGTTCGGCGTGGCGCAGACCGTGGTCCGCGAAGCGCTGCTTGAACTGCGATTCTGCGGGCTGGTGCGGATCGTGGACAACGTCGGCGTGTTCGTCCGCGAACTCTCCGCCGCCACATTGCTGGAGGCGTACCAGATTCGGGAGATGTTCGAAGGGCTCGCGGCCCGGCTGGCCTGTGAGACCGCGAGTCGCCGCGACCTCGCCGAACTCCGCGACCTCGCCGATCGGATTCACCAATGCGGCCAGGCGGGCGACCTCGATGAGATGGGCCGGCTCGACCGCGAGTTCCATCAACGCACCATCGCCATCAGCGGCAACCAGCTCATGGGGCGGCTGACCGAGGGCTACCGCCTGCTGGGCATGATCGTCCGGGCCGAGCGCGACTTCGACGTCGTGCGCGAGGAGCACCTGGGCATTGCGGACGCGATCGCCGAGGGCGATGCGGATGAAGCCGAACGCCGTGCCCGCCGGCACGTGGAGGCCGCCCGCGGCGCACTGCGGCGGATGGTCGATCAAGATCGTTTTGAACCGAGTTGGGTCGTAAGCCGCGCCCCTTCGACTGACCGCACCCCCGTGAAGACCAAGGAGTCATGACCGTGAAGATTTTTCTCGACACCGCTCACACCGACCAGATCGAACAGGCCCTGCGCTGGGGCGTGATCGACGGGGTCACCACGAACCCGACGCACGTGTCCAAGACCGGCGCCGACCCGGACGAACTGTACCCGAGGATATGCGGGATGGTTGACGGGCCGGTGAGTCTGGAGACGATCGCCACGGAGGCGGACGTGATTGTGGAGGAAGGCCGGGCCTTGGCCGGAATCGCCGAGAACGTTGTCGTCAAGGTGCCGGTGATGCAGGAGGGGCTGGTCGCGGTGAAGCAATTGCACGCCGACGGGATCAAAACCAACGTCACGACCAACTTCTCCGCGGTGCAGGCCCTGCTCGCGGCAAAGGTCGGGGCGAGTTACATCAGCCCCTTCGTTGGCCGGCTGGACGCCATCGGGCACGACGGGATGGAGCTCGTGCGGCAGATTCACCAGATTTACGGCAACTACGGCTACGAGACGCAGATCATCGTCGCCGCGGTGCGCCATCCGCTGCACGTGCTCGAGGCGGCGAAGATCGGAGCCGACGTGTGCACCATGGCCTTCGACGTGCTCGAGCAGCTTTACCACCATCCGCTGACCGACCAGGGCATCGACCAGTTCCTCACCGACTGGGCCAGGGTGCCGCAGGGCAAGAAGTGAACCGGGAATCGAGGCAGGAGCAGCCCATGCAAACGCAGCCCCTCTATCTGAACGGCGACTGGCATCGCGGCGGCGCAGCGATCGAGGTCGAGAACCCCGCCACGCAGGAGGTGTTCGCGGCCATCGCCACGGTCGACCGCGCCGAGGTGCGGCAAGCCCTGGCCGATGCACAGGCGGCCTTCCCGGGCTGGCGCAAGACGACCGCCATGCAGCGCGGGGATGAGCTGCTGAAGGTCGCCGATCTGCTGCAGGAGCGGGCGGACGCCATCGCCGCGACGATCACGCGTGAGAACGGCAAGCCGCTGAACCAGAGCATGGGCGAGGTGAAGATGTCGATCGACCACCTGCGTTGGTTCGCCGAGGAGGGCCGGCGGACCTACGGGCGCATCGTGCCGCAGCAGGCGGAAGGCAAGCGGCATCTGGTCCTGCGTCAGCCGATCGGCGTGGTCGGGGCGATCGCGCCGTGGAACTTCCCGCTCGTCCTGTCGGTGCGGAAGGTCGCCCCGGCTCTGGCGGCGGGCTGCCCGGTCGTGCTCAAGCCGGCCGGCGCCACCCCGCTGTGCGCCCTCGAACTCGCGCGGGCGGTTCACGACGCCGGTCTGCCGCCGGGGGTGTTCCAGCTCGTCGCGGGCAAGGCGTCCGACATCGCCGCGGAAATGCTTGAGAACCCGCTCTGCCGCAAGATCAGCTTCACCGGTTCGACCGAGGTGGGCAAGAAGCTCATCGAAGGCGCGGCCGGCACCGTGACCCGGCTCTCGCTCGAACTGGGCGGGCACGCGCCGGTGATCGTCTTCGACGACGCCGATCTCGATCAGGCCGTCGAAGGCGCGATCATCACCAAGTTCCGCAACACCGGCCAGTCGTGCATCGCCAGCAATCGCATCTACGTGCAGGACGGCATTCACGACCGGTTCGTGGAGCGATTCGTCAAACGCGCGCAAGAGATGAAGGTCGGCGATGGCATGACCGAAGACGTGGAGATCGGCGCCCTGATCAACCGGGCGGGGCTGGACGCCGCGCTGGAGCACGTGCGCGACGCGGTCGACCGCGGAGCCCGACTGGCCTGCGGGGGCAAGCGCTGGGGCGAAGTCGGCTACTTCATCGAGCCGACCATCCTGACCGACGTGCCCGATGATGCGGCGTGCATGACGGAAGAGACCTTCGCCCCCGTCGCCCCGGTCCGACGGTTCAAGACCGAGGCCGAGGCCGTCGACCGGGCCAACGCGACGGAGTACGGGCTGGCCGCCTACGTGTTCACCACGCACATCAACCGCGGCCTGCGCGTCGCCGAGGCGCTCGAGGCGGGCACCGTCGGGCTGAACGATGCGGTGCCGTCAACAAGCAACTGCCCCTTCGGCGGGTTCAAGCAGAGCGGCTGGGGGCGGGAACTCGGAGCCGAGGGCATTGACGCCTTCCTCGAAACCAAGCACGTGTCGGTCGGCGGAATCGACGGCTGAGCGAACAGGAATGACCGGTCGTGAGCGAAATGTTGTCGATGTTGATCATGTGCGTGATTCTCGCCGCCGCGGGGATGGTGCAGGGCGTGAGCGGGTTCGGGTTCGGCCTGCTGTCCGTCGGACTGCTCGCGCTGGTCTGGCCCGATCCGAAGTCGGCCACGATCATCCCGCTGCTGCCGAGCATGACGATCTGCGCCTATATTCTCTGGTCCTGCTGGCGGCAGGTTCCCTGGACGACGATCAAGGGCTTTCTGATCGCGACCGTGGTCGGAGCGCCGCTCGGCGTGCTGGTGCTTCGGGGGGTCAGTCTCATCGCCGTCTATGCCGGGATCGGCACGTTGTTGATCTTCAGCGGCGCGTACGGTCTCTTGCCGCAGACCCGCGGCCGGCCGTGGCACCGGTATTGGCTGGGCATCCCGCTCGGCCTGCTGAGCGGCTGGCTCAGCGGGGCGTTCAACACCGGCGGGCCGCCCGCCATCGCCTTCTTCAGCAATCAACCGCTCAATCGCTTCCAGACCGTCGCCGCCCTCCAGGCGGTGTTCCTCACCGCCGGGATCGTACGGCTGGGCAGTCTCATCAGCGCCGGCATGCTCCCGGCCCGCCTCGCCGGGATCAGCTTGATCGGGCTCGCCGCCGCCTTGCTCGGCGTCGTCGCCGGCGTCTGGATTCTCCACCGCGCCGGCGAGGCCCCCATCCAACGACTCATCAAGGGCGCCCAGCTCGCCCTCGGCACGATGTACTTCGTCCAGGTCTGGCGGTTAGTCCTGGCATGATTCGTCAACCCGGCCACACGCGATACGACCACCGCCCCGCCACGGACACTTGAGAAACGAGCTGACGCGATGCCCGAAAACAACGCGATTGATTACCGTCACCTGTCCACCGGCCTGCGCATCCCGAGCGTGGAAGGCGGATACGTCGATCAGCCGTACGTCGTGATCAACGCCGACGGCTCGTGGACGTGCACGTTGACCACCGGCAGCGGCCATGAGGGGGACACGGGTCAGCACATCGCCGCGACGCGATCCGAAGACCAGGGCCGCTCGTGGGCGCCGCTGGTTCCCATCGAGCCGCCGGATGGTCCCGAGGCCTCGTGGGCCCAGCCGCTGCTCGTGCCCGAGACGGGTCGCATTTACGTGTTCTACACCTTCAACCGGGACAACCTTCGTGAAGTGAAGACGGTGGATGGTGGCCTGATCAAGCGCGTCGATTCACTCGGCGTGTACGCCTATCGCTACTCCGATGACCAGGGCCGCTCGTGGTCCGATCAGCGTTACGAGATTCCCGCGCGGCCCTTCGCGTGCGACCGCCGGAACGCCTACGGCGGCGAAGTGCTGTTCTTCTGGGGCGTGGGCAAGCCCTTCATTCACCAGGGCGAGGTGTTCATCCCATACTCGAAGGTCGGCGGGTTCGGGCGCGGCTTCTTCGACAGCAACGAGGGCGCGATCCACTGCAGCCCCAACCTGCTTACCCAGCACGACCCGGCGAAGCACGAGTGGCTCACGCTGCCCGAAGGCGATAGGGGCCTCCGCACGCCGCCGGACGGCGGACCCATCGCCGGCGAACCGTACATCATGCCCATGAACGACGGCTCGCTCTACGGCACGTACCGCACCATCGACGGCTACGCCTGCCACGCCTACAGCCGCGACCGCGGACGTTCGTGGGACATCGACTGGATGCGCTACACGCCGGGCGGGCGCAGAGTCAAGAACCCGCGGTCGGCCAACTTCGTCTGGCGCTGCGCCAACGGCAAGTACGTGTACTGGTACAACAACCACGGCGGCGAACCGCTCGCCCGCCACACGCGCGAACGACCCGAACTCGGCTACGCCCACCGCAATCCCACCTTCCTTTGCGGCGGCGTCGAGCGCGACGGCTACATCCACTGGTCGCAGCCCGAGATCGTGCTCTACGACGACCACATCGGGGACCGCTGGAGCTATCCCGACTTCATCGAACAGGACGGGCGGTACTTCCTGACCGAGACGCAGAAGACCATCGCCCGCGTGCACGCAGTCGATCCCGCGCTGCTTGAGGGCATGTGGCGACAGGGCGAAGAGCGCGCGGTGGTTCGCGATGGATTGCGGGTCGAGCATGTTGGCCGCGGGGAGATCGCCATGCCCGCCCTGCCGCCGCTGCACGACCGTGGGGGCGGCCGGCTCGATCCGGATACCGGCGCCACGCTGCCCGGCGAGGCCGAGGCGGTGATCGCCCGCGGCGGGTTCACTCTCGAATTCCGGCTGCGGCTTGATGACCTGGCCCCGTGGCAGATGATCCTCGACAGCCGCGATGACGAAGGCCGGGGCATGACGGTCATGATCACCGACCGCCGGACGCTGAAGCTGTCCATCACCGGCCGGGCGTTCGCCCGCCCCGGCGGCACGTGGGCGGCGGGGATGTGCGACTCGGCGTGGGACTGCGAGCCCGGACTGCTCGAAGCGGGAAAGCGGCATCACGTCGTGTTCATCGTCGACGGCGGGCCGAAGTTGGTCACCGTGCTCGTCGACGGCGTGCTGTGCGACGGCGGGCCTCATCGGCAGTACGGCTGGGGCCGATTCCACCCGCACCTCAAGGACGCCAACGGGGCCGACCACGCTCGCGTCGGCCCCGATCTCCACGGCGAGGTCGAGCGGCTGCGCATCTACGACCGTTGCCTCCGAACCAGCGAGGCCGTGGCCAACTACCACGCCGCCCCCGACGCCCGATAGGATCAACCACCCACCAGCGATCACAGAGCATCCATTATGACCCGAGCGAACATCCTGCTGATCACGACCGAGTACTTCCAGCGCGACGCGATCGGACGGCGGACGCCGAACCTTCGCCGGCTCGCCGTCGACCCCGGCCTCGAAGCCGCCACCGCCGAGATGCCCGGCAAACTGCTCGACACCCGCATCGCCCTCACCCAATACACCCACGAGAAAGAGCGCATCCGCCTCCAGCGATTCCGCCGGCCGCGAAGTTGACGCCAATCCATGCTCGCTCCCGCGGGTGATCCGCCCCAAGCTCCGCAGCAGCACACTCACCGGCGCCACATTCAGCCGCGACCGTTCGGACAGGATTGCTTCTGGACACTCCGGATCGAGTGCCGGCTTCCGGAAACGCAAACGCCGTTAACGAACACCACGACGGGATCATTCGCGGCGAGGCGCAGCGAATGGCGCATGTCGGCCGCCCGCGGCGCGGCCCGGTTCATCGGGCCGCACCAACGCCCCGGATCCCATGCATCTCGACCGATCCGGTGCAACTTCCCGCCTCGCCGACCGGACCTCCCGCCGGCTCGACAGGATGGCGCCGGGCCCTGAAACGGTTCCTGACACGAATGCCATGAACTTAGTCCGCAAGTTATTGCGATAAAGCGAC
>CAYFQS010000136.1:0-5385 GCA_964345245.1 uncultured Planctomycetaceae bacterium
CCCGCTTCATGCCCGCCACTTCCGACCGGGCGTTCGCCTGCCAGACGAGCTATACCGTCCTCGGCAGCGGCGACGTGATCGTCGAAATCCACGGCTCGCCGGAGGGCGACTGGCCCGAGACGCTGCCCCGGCTCGGCTGGGAGATGACCCTGCCCCCGCGGATCGACCGGGCGTGCTGGTACGGCCGGGGACCGGGCGAGTGCTATCGCGACAGCAAGCACGCCGGTCGCGTCGACCGCTACGCCATGTCCATCGACGAGCTGCACACGCCGTACGTGCGGCCGCAGGAGAACGGCAACCGCACCGACGTGCGCTGGGTCGCGCTGACCGACCCGCGGGGCCACGGGCTCCTTGCGGTGGGCTCGCCCCTGCTCGACTTCGCCGCGGCGCGGTACACCACCGAAGACCTCGAAGCCGCCGAGCACACCGTCGACCTGCCCCGCCGCGACTTCGTGAACTGGCGGCTCGACTACGGCCACCACGGTCTCGGGTCCGGTTCCTGCGGCCCGCCGACGCTGGAAAAGTACTTCCTCAAGCCCGAGGAGTTCCGCTTCCGCCTGCGGCTGCGTCCGTTCTCGGCCGACGCCGCGAACCCCGCCGACCTCGCCCGCCTGGTGGTGCAGTAAGGCGCGACGTCAACCGGCGCGGCGAACCCCGGCCCGCGCCGGCGGCCGGGGTGCCCCGTTGAGGCGGGGCATCACGGCTGGGCGGCCTGTTCCATCAGGCCGTTCTGCCGCCGCTCCAGCGTGCGGATGCGGTTGATCCCGGCGAGGAACGCCTTGGCGCTGGCTTCGACCACGTCCGTGCTGACCCCCCGGCCGCGCACCTGACAGCCGTTGTGCTTCAGTTCGATCTGCACCTCGCCCATGGCGTCCCGGCCGCGGGTGACAGCCCGGATCTGGTAGTCGATCAGGTCCACCCCCACGCCGGTGATCTGCTGGATCGCGGCGTAGATCGCGTCGACCGGCCCGTCGCCGTGCGCCGCCGCGGTCACCTCCGTCCCCGTCGCGTCGGTGAGCGTCACCGCCGCGGTCGGGATCGCGCCCGTCCCGCCGGTGAACTGCAGGTTCGCAAGCTGCCACATGTACTCGTTCGTCGCGGTGTCCAGCTCCGACTCGACCAGGGCCTCGATGTCCTCGTCGTAGACGTCCTTCTTCTTGTCGGCGAGGACCTTGAACGCGTCGTACACCCGCTGGAGCGTGGCCACGTCGAGCTGGTAGCCCAGCTCGACGAGCCGCTCGCGCAGGGCGTGCCGGCCGGAGTGCTTGCCCAGCACCAGCTTGTTCGACGGGATGCCGACCTCCGTCGGGTCCATGATCTCGTAGGTGCTGCGGTGCTTGAGCATGCCGTCCTGGTGAATCCCCGCCTCGTGGGCGAAGGCGTTCTCGCCGACGATCGCCTTGTTCCGCTGCACCGACAGGCCGGTGAGGGTCGAGACCAGCCGGCTCGTCGGATAGATCTTCTTCGTGTTCACGTTGGTCTGGAGATCGTAGAAGTCGGCCCGGGTGCGGAGGGCCATGACCAGCTCCTCGAGCGAGGCGTTGCCCGCCCGCTCGCCGATGCCGTTGATGGTGCACTCGATCTGCCGGGCGCCGTTCTTGACCGCCGCCAGCGAGTTCGCCACCGCCAGGCCGAGGTCGTTGTGACAATGCGACGAGAGCACCACGCCGCGCTCGTCGAGCATCGGCAGCTTCTCCCGGACATAGGCGAAGATGCGGCCGTACTCCTCCGGCGTGGCGTAGCCGACGGTGTCCGGAATGTTCACCGTCGTGGCCCCGGCCTCGACCACCGCCTCGGTGATCTCCACGAGATGGTCAAGCTCCGTGCGGCTGCCGTCCTCGGGGCTGAACTCGACGTTGTCGGTGAACTGCCGGGCGTGCTCGACCTGCTCGACCGAGATGCGGATGATCTCGTCGAAGGCCTTCTTCAGCTTGTGCTCGCGGTGAATCTTGCTCGTGGCGCAGAATACGTGGATGCGGGCGTTCGGGGCCCCGGCAATGGCTTCGCCGGCCCGGGCGACGTCCTTGTCCACCGTCCGGGCGAGGGCGGTGGTGACGGGGCGGGTCACTTCCCGGCTGATCGCCTGCACCGCGTCGAAGTCGCCCTGGCTGGTGACGGGGAAGCCGGCCTCGATGATGTCCACGCCCAGGGCGTCGAGGGCGCGGGCGATCTCCATCTTCTCCTGGTGATTCAGCGACGCGCCGGGCGACTGTTCGCCGTCGCGGAGGGTCGTGTCGAAGATTCGTACGTGGTGGGTCATCACGGGGCTCCGGTCCGTGGGGGGTGGTTGGCTGTTTCGGTCAGTCGGGCGGGCGTGGCCCGCCGGGGTTCGGCTCGTCATTTCAACAAAAAAAGCCCTGCGCCGCGTGCGTCGGACAGGGCCGTCTGAATCAGACGAGATTCGGCGATGAGCCGATTTCGATCGCGCCCTATCCGCGCACGCTGCCTAGAGCCGGTAGAAGCAGGCCTGACGAGCGGCGGACTGGGCGATCAACGTCGTGCATAGCTAAGAGAATAGTATAGATCGGCAGCTCGACCGGTCAAGCGGAGAAACCCCGCAGTCGAACCCCGATGTCCGAAACTCAAAACCCGCAACGGGAAATCCGAAACCCGGATCAAATCCCAAGGCGACAATGCTGAATGCCCCGACTTCGCGGCGCATCGTGCGAGGCCGCAGGCGTTGTCCGGGCCTTGAGCCATTCGGGCATTGATTCGGGGATTCGGGATTCGGGTTTCACACCCTCGGCTCTACACGTGCACCACCACCCGCCCGCGTTCCGTGGTCACCTCGTACGTCTCCACCGACTGCTCGTGCTCTTCCCCGGCTTCCACGGTCACGTCGTACTGCTTCACGCGGACCTTGTGGGGGTTGAAGACGCTGCGGCCGGTGGTGATGTCAAACTCCCAGCCGTGCCAGGGACAGCGAATGATCCGCCCTTCCTTCGCCCACTGGTACTCCCCGGGCTTCGACGGCAGCGTGGTGCCGGTGATCGGCCCCTCGCACAACGGGGCGAGCTGGTGCGGGCAGACATTGCGGATGGCGTGGAACTCGCCGTCCACGTTAAACACGCCGATCGACCGGCCGGCGATCTCAACGATCTTCCGCTCGCCCGGCGGCAGCTCACTCACCGCGCATACGTCATGCTTCTCAGCCATCGAGGTTCCTCTCGCCGTTCACCAGTCATTCATCCACGGCCCCGGGTCGTTCACAGCCCATATAACTCTCGCGCGTTCTCGAAGTAGATGCGGTCGTGCAGCGGCTGGGGCAACTTCGGCAGGCCGTGCGCCGGCGAGTCGCCGTCCCAGTGCGGGTAGTCGCTGGAGAACATCAGCGTCTTCTCGGCGCGCATCATCTCGAAGATCTGCAGCAGTTGCTCGCTTTTGTCCGGCTCTTCGATCGGCTGGGTCGTGAATCGCACGTGCTCGACGAGGTACTCGCTCGGCGGGCGCTGGAGCCACGGCGTGGTCGCCCGCAGGGCTTTCCAGTTCTTGTCCAGCCGCCACATCAGGTGCGGCACCCACCCCACGCCGCCTTCGAGGGCCACGAACGTCAGCGCCGGGAACTCGCAGAACACCCCGCGGCAGATCAGCGAGGTGATCTGGCCCATGTAGTTCTGCGAGAGGTTGGTGTGCCACTCGAAATAACTCGCGGGGAACCCGGGAGCGAAGCAGTTCGAGATGCCCTTGCACTCGGCGCCGGGGTGGACGGCCACGGGGATGCCGACCTCGCACGCCGCTTCGTAGATCGGCCACATGCTGCGATCGCCCAGCGGCGTCCGCGTGGCGCTGCACATGACCACCTGCGCCACCGACGCCCGTTCGCCGAGCCGACGAATCTCGTCGGCCGTGGCCTGCGGATGGTTCGGCAGGCCGAGGATCGACATCCGCAGTCGCGGGTCAGCGTCGGCCCACGTTTCGAACTGCCACTCGTTGTACGCCCGCATGGCGGCCTCGGCGTAGTCGGCGTCGGGATGCACGCCGAGCGACAGCACGCTGCCCCCGATCAGAATCGCATAGTCGATGCCGAACGCATCGAGGTGCTGCTGCTTCATCCTCGCCGGCGACGAGCCGGGCGGCCCGCCCCCTTCAGGCGCCGCATCGCTGCGATTCACCCCGATCGGGCTCGACAGCCCGAGCCCCCCGGTCCCCGCGAACCCGCGCTGACGGAAGTATGCCGGCATCCGCTTCACCCACTCGTCCGCTGAGGCGTACAAATGGTGCACGTCGCAATCGATCAGTTTGATGGAATCGCTCATGTCTGCGTCTCGGGGGCTTCGGTCACGTCACTTCGATCATCGCGCGTTGCAGCGCGCGTTCACAGTAGTCGCACGTCTCGCAGCGGTGGCCGCAGGTCGACGTCTGCTCGAACCAGTCGTCCGGCATCCGCGTCGCGTCGATCACTTGGGGCGCCAGCGCCGGGCCGAAGCCCGGCTCGAAGAGATCGAGCAGGTTCCCGCGGTACTCGCCGCTGACGTAGGCGTCGATCACGAGCCGGGGATGCGCGTGCATCCGCGTGGCGAGTTTCACCACGTCGAACAGCCCGGCGTAATGGTGCAGGTCTTCCGGGCGGATCCAGGTGCTCTGCAGAATCGCCGCCCAGTTCGCCGGGTCGCGAAACAGCCGCCAGCACGTGTGCGGCAGCCACTCGATGTTCTCGGTCTCGGCGATCTCGCACTCGTGGGCGACGAGGTTGTCGTGAAATGTCTGGCCGCTGCACGAATAGAGACAGCCGCTGTTGGCGAGCAGGCACAGCCCCTTGTCGTTCGCCTCGCACCACGCCTTGATGCGGCGAAGGGCGGCCGGGTCGCGGTTCAGGTCGCGCAGCACGTAGTAGCTGTCGAACAGGTCAGCGAGATAGGTCATGCCCTGCACCGTGCCGATGCGCATGTTCACCGACGCCCGCACTTCGACCTGCGGATAGTGCGTCTTGATCATGTGGGCCACCGCGGGAGACGTGGTGGTGACGATATCCGCGCCGCCGGCGACGTCGCCGAGGTGATCGAGCACCGACGCGACGGTCGCTTCGAGTTCGCGGCTGATCGCGAGCCGGCCGTAGCAGTTGGCGTTAAGCAGCAGATCGAGCTTCACGCCGAGTTGACGCAACTCGACGAGGTCTTCCTCCAGCCGACCCTGGGCGGACCAGTCCACGTAACCCTGCCGACGATTGAGCGGCGACCGGCCCGACGGCATGTCGGCCCACGGGAAGTAGACCTCGGCGATCTGCTCGCGGTAGTCGCGCACGATCTCCGGGAATCGCTCTTCGCCGTCCTCGGCCAGTTGATATCCCACGGCGTAACGCATCGCATGTCACCCGAGTTTCGTTCGGCGCGCGCCCGCTTCAGCGGGTCGCGTTGGCGCGTTCGGTCTGTCGGCTCCCGCACTCGC
>CAYFQS010000136.1:5485-8688 GCA_964345245.1 uncultured Planctomycetaceae bacterium
GGCCGGGGGGCCGTCAGTCGGCTTCCTTCTCGTCGCTCGCACGGTCGCGCGCCGCGTCGTCCTCCTGCGACCAGTCCACTTTCCACGGCTTACGCCGGCGGAAGGGCTTTTGAAACTTGTTCTCCAGCACCCCGCGCTCTTCGAGGGACATCATGCACGCCCGCGTGCAGCCGCGGGCCCCGCACACCGCCTGCCCGGTGTTGTACAAGTTCCGCGGCTTGCGGCGGAACGGCGACCACCAGCCGGGCTTCAGCTTCCGACCCCGCAGGCGATCGTAGGCCTTCTCGTCGGGGACGTTGTCATCGAACACGCCGCCGCGGAAGGCGACGTTGCATTTGTCGCAGTCGATGTCGGCCCACTCGACGGTGCGGCCGGCGAGTTCGACCTTCACCGTCTTGTGCTTCGGGATCGCCCCCGCCGGGCACGCCTTCACGCAGGCCATGCACCGATTGCACAGCGGCGGCCCGTCGTAGATCGGGTCCGGCTCCAGCTCGGCCTCGGTGAGCACGATGCCCACGCGATTGCGGGGCCCGAACTGCGGGGTGAGGAACATCTTCGAGTAGCCGATCTCGCCGAGACCGCAGAGATACGACGCGATCCGCAGGTTGACCATCACGTCGGGCGCCGCCCGGCCGGGCTCGACAGGCACGGCCGCATCCGGTTTCAGTTCACCGACGTTGTCAATCGCCCGCCAGTCGCTCTGGTGGCCGTAGGGGATCGCCTCGTAGCCGTCGTCCTCGATGAACTTGGCGAGGTTGATCACGGTCATGGGCATGTAGAGGTAGGTGATCCCGCCGTAGCCCATGGCGGAGTAGTTGCTGAAGAAGGTGCCCTCCTCGACGCCGCGAAGCGAACCGCGCATCACGCGGAACGCCATGGCGATCATGGAGCGGGCCTCGGGCATGATCTGCCGCGGGTCCTGCTGGATGGGCGCGCCTTCCCAGCGCTCGATGTTGCCGATGGACACGGCGTCGGCGCCGAAGGCGCGGGCTTTCTTCTTGACGGCTTCCGCGGTGATCATGGGTCAGGTCTCCTCGGCCGCGATTTCCTCCGCGGCCTGTTTCAGGGTTTGGCTGAGGGTGGTTCGAAGCGCGCGGGCGGACGCGGCGGACGCGGCGCTGACCGCCACGCCCAGCGCCCCGATCAGGGCGTGGTCGGCGGAGAACACGGCCGCGGCGACGGGCGCCAGCCCGCGGTGCCGGGGCGGCGCGGCGACGCCGGTTCCACGCACCTCGTCGAGAAACGCGTCGAATCGCTCACGGTCTTGCCAGTAGTTCAGTCCGTATTCGTCAAAGGGATAGCGCTGTTCGTAGACCAGGCGCTCGGCCTCGGGCCGGAAGGCGTGATGCACGCACGCCGAGGCGCTGATGTAGGGCGACATCAGGTGCTCGCGGGGCCGCTGGACCACGCCCGGCTGCTCGGGACTCATCCGCAAAGTCAGCGCGATGTCACCGGCCACGTCCTCGGCGAAACTGACGGTGGCGTGGGGGTACTCACCGGCGAGGCCGCGCACGACGTGTTCGGTCCGGCGTCGCCAGTCGATCTCATCGTGGTCGGCCACGAGGCGGCGCAACGCGGGACCGAGGCGATACCGGGCCGGCCGCCCGGCCTTCGTGACGTACCCGGTGGATTCGAGGGTGGCGGCGAGATGATGGACGGTCTGCGGCTTGAGGCCGAGCCGCTCGCCGAGTTCGCGAAGCCCCAGCCCGCTGGACGCCTGCCCGACCGCTTCGAGAATCCGCATCGCCCGCACCACCGATTGTACGCCGTTCGAACTCATGCTATTCGACATTATCGAATATTTCTCCGATACTGTTGTAATTGTGCGGCCCGGTCGGGCCGCTGTCAAGGAGGTCGAGCCGAAAATTTTCAGCGCGGAACCGCATCGCGCCGGGACAAGCCGGGCCGCAGCGGACTTCGCTCAGCGCTCGGGGCGAGGGCGGCGAAGGTCCGGGTCGGTTCCTCGGCAGCGGCCGTGATCGGATTTGAAGTTACACTCGCCCCGGCCGCTCGTACCGGCAGACGACGTCGTAGAGCTGCCCGCCGAGCACTTCCGCGACGTGGCCCTCCTTGACCATCGCGAGCTTCAGCGATTCGCAGGTGAACGGGGTGTACAGATTCGTCTCCAGGGCCCGGCCCATGCCCTCGAGCACGAGCAGGTCGGCGTCGGCGGCCTCGGCCGCGAGCGCTTCGCTGATTCGTTTCAGATCGATCAGCGGCGTGCCGTTGCCGGACGCCACGGTTCGCAATCGCCCGTCCGCCAGGCCCTCCCGGATCACTTCGTCGAGCCCGGCGATCTTCGCGAGCAGTTCGATCAGTTCCTCGTGCGTGATGTCGTTCAGGGCCGGCGTGGAGTTGGCCGACAGAATCACCGCGGCTCCGCGGCGGAGCAGTTCCCGCCCCAGCGGGATCATGCCGAGCACCACGTCCGCCCCGGCGTTGTCCACGAGGAGCACCGCCTTGCGGTGCGGGCCCTCACGCCAGCGCGCTCGCAGCGCGTCGAAGTCGTCGAACAGCCACGGTCGGTCGGGCAGATTCGCCTCGGTCTTCTCGAATCCGACCTCGCCCTGCTCGTACATGGTCAGCGTCGAGACGGCGCCGAGGTCGAACACGTTCCCGGCGAACACGCCGCGGATGAGCGACTCCAGCCGCTCGTCCTCCGCCATCGCGTCGAGATGGGCCAGCCGGTCGGGCAGCAGCTCGATCGCCTGCTCGTTCTCCCGGTGCTTGACCGGCCGGTAAGGATCGGCGATGTCGTGGTCGCGGAGCGACTGCTCGCGCAGCTCGCACAGGCGGATGATCGACAGCTCGCCGTAGGCGGCCGGCTCTTCGCGGACGCGGTCGAGCTTCGCCTCGAACGCCGCGGCCACCGCGTCGATCCGCTGCTGCTTCTCCGGCCGGTCGCCTTCCGATTCCAGCGCGTGCCGCCTCAGCGACGGCAGGTGGTTGACGAACACCTCGATCCAGTAGCGCCGCGCCTCCGCATCGCCCATCAGGTCGATCGTCGCGGCACGATATTCCTCGGGTTGTGCGAGCAGGGGCAACTCGGCCATGGCGGGAATCATACGGGCAAGCCGCGGACGGACCAAGCAGGAGCGGCCGAGGTGCAGACGTCGGATGGCCCTCACGCTTCGCCGATGGGGGGAATGTAGGGTGGTGCTGAGGCCGCGAAGCCCACCACGGAGGTTGCGCACGGTCCGTCG
>CAYFQS010000137.1:0-8683 GCA_964345245.1 uncultured Planctomycetaceae bacterium
GCGATCAGTCCGCCGCCGAGGGCGAGCAGGGCGACGCTTGCCGGTTCGGGGATCACGACAAAGCCGTTGTCTCCCGGGTTGTTGGTGATCGCGGCGAAGTCGATCTGCGTCACGCCGCTGCCGAAGAGGTCGTTGAGCTTCATCCATTCACCGTTGACCCAGGCGTAGACGGGGATGTTGTCGATTACGAGGGTCGATCCGCCGCGCAGCAGCAGGCCGTCCGGCCCGCCGAGGCCGAACAGATAAAGCGCTTCGGGACTCGCCCGGTTGCCGTTGTCGATCACGTCGAGCAGACTCACCACGGTGGGCTGGCCGTCGGCGCCGACCACGAGTTGTCCAAGTCCGAAGTTGCCGTTGTTGCCCGGATCGCCGAGCCCGGCGTCGAGCCCGCCCACTTCAAGATACTGTGGTTGGCCGAACGTTCCAGCCCCGTCCATGACGAGAATGCCGCTGGATGAGTTGAACGCCGTCTCGTCGGTGATGGCGAAGCTGAAATTCCCGCCCACGCTGATCCCGCCGCCGGTCGCGACGTTGATCACCGCGCCCGGATCCAGCAGCAGCGAGCCGTTGACCATCAGCGTGCTGGTCACGTCGTTGACGTTGATGGTCACGTTCGGCGTGACGGTGAAGTCGCCGAGCTTGATCGTCGATTCGGCGTCGACTTCAAAGAAGACCGGCCCGGTCGCCGTTTCGAGTGCCGACAGGTCGATCTCGCCGCTCGACGTGGCGCGGAAGGTCAGCAACTCGTTGGCCATCTCGACCTGAATCGTTTGCAGGCCCGACAGATCGATCTTGCCCGAGCTCTGGGCGACCACGGTTCGATCGGGCGTGCCGCTGATGTTCGGCTGGGTCCAGGTTGTGATCGTGGACAGGTCCAGCAGGGTGTTCTCGCCATCGACCTGGATGATCGTACCGCCTCTGGCCGAGACATAGCTCGTGTCAACGACCGCGAGATTGACGCCGCCTTCGAGGAAGAACGACGTCGAATCGATGTTGCTCAGCCCGCCGTGGTTGAACGTCTGATCCGGGCCGAGGTTGATCGTCGAGCCCGCGACATCATCGAGCATCGGCGCGTCGAACGTGCCGCCATCGCCGATGGTCAGGGTGGTGTTATTCAGCGTGGTCAGCTTCGCGGCATCGAAGGCGCCGTTGTCATCGACCGCGATGCTGCCGCCGTCGAATACTTCGAGCTTCGGCAGCGTCACGAGCGGCTGGTCGAAGTCGAAGTCGACCTGCCCGGTGACTGTCTGCAGGGCGGACAAATCAATCGAGCCGCCGCTGCGTGTCTGAAACACGAGGCGTTCGTCGGTCGGGCTGTTGTCGGTGATGGTGGTCAAGCCCGACAGGTCGAGCACGCCGTTGCTCTGCACGAGAACGAACCGGTCGGGCGTCCCGCTGACGTTGTTCTGCGTCCAGCTCGCGACGGAGGACATGTCGAGCGTCGTGCCCGTGCCTTCGACCTTGATGATCGTGCCGCTGCGGTCCGAGCGGTAGGTGCCCGCGGCGGTGGCGATGTTCGCGCCGCCGGTCAGCTCGAATCCGGCGTCGTTGATGTTGAGCAGACTGTTGAAGGTGAAGGTGTCGGTGCCGTCGATGCGGAAGAACGATCCCTGCACGTCAACGAGGTCGGGCGTATTGAATGTGGCGCCGCCGCCGAAGTTGACGGTGGTGTTGCGCAGTTGCGTGAGCAGCGGAGCGGAAATGCTGCCACCGGTGGGCACATTCCACGTCCCGCCGGAGCTGGTGTCGAGCACGGCCAGCGATGTGGTCGAGCTGGCCGAACGGGTGAAGCTCAGCCCGTCGGAGGCGTTCTGCAGGGCGCCGAGGGGGAAATTGGTGCCGTCGATGTCGAACTCAACCGGGCCGTCGATGGTGGTCAGGGCGGACAGGTCGAACGTCCCGCCGGACGTCGCGGCGAACCGCAGTGGCTCGTTGCTGGGTGCGGTGTTCTCGATGGTGGTCAGGCCGGAAAAATCGATCAGCGCCGTGCCGCTGGCGGCCATGGTGGTCGTGGGCGAGCCGCCAAGGTTGCCACGGGTCATTGTCGTCGTGGCCGACAGGTCGAGCTCGGTGCCCGGCCCGTCGATGTCCAGCATCGTACCGGCGTTGTTGGCCTGATACACCGTGGTCGGCAGCACGGTGGTCGAGCCGGTGTCCATCTTGATCGTCGCCCCGTCGATCGACGCGGCGGTCGCGTTGAGCGCCCGCCCGGGGTTGTAGTTAAGCGTGGACGAACTGCTGATCGACAGGTCGTCAACCTCGTTGGTTGCCCCGCCGAGCTGCGGCACGTCGTAGTTCACCGTGACCCCGCCGGGAATCACGACGACAAACGTGTCGGTGGCGTTGTTGATCGGCACCTCGCCGATGTCCCAGTTCAACGGGTCGTCATAGCTGACGTTGTCGCCGCCTCCGGACGCGCCGACCCACGTGGCCGTCTTCTGCACAGCCAGCGCCGGTGAAAACGCTAACAGCACCACAGCACACACACCCAACGTTCCGCTCCAGGTCTTGGAACTACGCATGGCCCATTCCTCTCATCCAGAAATTGTGGCGGCCTGACGTTCGGTCGCCGAAACGCTTAACGACACCAGCGTATTCTACCCACCTTGCTTTGCGACTGCCTCAGAATTGCCGACAGTTGCGGCTAAATTTTCAACATGAGATGCAAGCCGCCCCACCGGCGTGGCCGAGGTCGAGCCCCGCAAGGCAAGCAGCAGGCCGTGTCCGGGATGACCGGGCCGGATTTGTCAGGTCTACAGAGGAACGCTGTTTGCGTTTTCCGCTAGGCAGTCGCGTCAGCCCGCCGGTTTTTCGGCCACTTTTCCGTTTTTACAGGAAATCCGCCAGAAAACCGGATATAGTGGTTTAACATGCGACTCGGTCGGCCGGTGGGTGATATCGGCCGAGCACAAAACGGGTTTGAGCGAGCAACCGATTCATCGAGGCGCGACGCCCGGACCGGGCTTGTCCTGCCGGCGGCGCATTGAAAGGGAGCCGACCATGAGAGCGATCGTTGTCTGCGCCGTACTGATGCTCACCGCCGGGGCATCGGCTGAACAATGGGACGTCGCGTGCGTGTGGAACAGCAGTGGGGCGGTCACCGTGTTGCCCACGCCCGCCGGTTACGACAGTGAAGCGACCGGCATCAACAGCGCCGGCCACGTGGTGGGCGAGATCAGCGGCCCCAGCGGCCGGCAAGCCGCGCTCTGGGTCAATAACGCCGGCGTGTACACCCGTCACACGCTGCCCGCATTGCCCGGCATGACGGCGAGCTGGGCCAGCGACATCAACGACAACAACTGGATCGTCGGCGCTTACGGCACCGCCACCGCGGGACGGGGCTTTTACTACACGCCGTCGCCTTCGCTCACCTCGGGCGACATGCACCAGATCCCCAATCCCGGCACCGCCACGGCTGAGAACCTGTACGCCCGGCGGATCAGTGAGGACGGCTGGATCGCCGGGTCGTTCTCGCCCCGAGACATGTCCGATTCGACCATGGGGGAGTATCGCGGGTTCCGCTACGATGCCGTTAACGAGACCGCTTTTGCCGACGTCGGCGTTCTCGACGACGGTTACCGGAGCTACGGCCGCGATGTGGACAACATCGGCCGGACCGTCGGCGTCAATGTCGCTCCGAACGCCGGCTTCTACTACGACGGCGGCACAATCACGGAGATCCCTTCCCTGTACCATGCGGTGGGCATCACCGACACCGGCGGGCACGTGGTCGGCTACGGGAGCGACGGCGACGTTCGCATTGTCACGCTCGAAGGCGCGGGCGCCGGGGTTGAGAACCTCGGCATACCCGCCGGGGCCAGTCAGGCCGGCCCGCTGGATATCAACAATCAGGGCGACGTGTGCGGCAACGCCCTCTACGACATGTTCCAGGCCGTCTGGTACGACCACGCCGCCGGCCAGTGGCATCCGCTGCCCGCCCTGACCGGAACCTACGCGTTGGCCATCGCGATCAGCGACAACCGTCGGATGGCGGGGCGGATCACTTACGACGACGCGGCGCCGCTCCCGCTCGCCAGCGGCGGCGGGACGATCGCGCACCAGCCGACCGGCTTCACCGATGACGGTTACACCACCGCGGGCATGCCGGACGGCAGCATCGCCCTCGACCAGACCATTGAACTGGACGATCTCACGTTCGTCCCCGACGACAACGACAAGGACATGGTCACGCTCACCGCGAGCTACGACGAGTCGGAGTTGTCGGCCAAGGGCGTCGACGAGGCGACGCTTCGCCTCTACTGGCATGACGAATCGATTGACGAGTGGCTTCTGGCCGGCCGGGTGAGCAATCTCGACCAGAGCAGCGGCGAGTTCGTCGCCGGGGCGGCCACGGGTGTGCTTGGCGACTGGGGCCTCGACGCGACGAGTAACCAGGTCTGGGCGAACATCGACCACGCCAGCACCTACGCCATTGCCGGCATTCCCGAGCCGGCCACGTTGACCCTCCTCGCCGTCGGCGCCCTCTGGTTCACCCGCCGCCGGACGTAACCGGTGGTCCGGCCACGCCGCTTGCCCGCGACACGGCGCATTGTTCCGATTGCTCGTGCGCTTCGGGGATGGCTCGTCGATAGCCGCACCGAGGGCGCGTGGTGGCGCCACGGTCGGTCTTGTAGCCCGGTGGAGCCTCAGCGGTGTATTCGGCGGGCTGCGTGTTCGGCGCGGCGGGCGCCGGGCTCGCTCGACCTGAGCACGGGGCGAAGGTCGCGGCGTGTTCGACCGTTGCTACGCTGGCTGCGAACCCCCGCGGCACAGAATCACGGGAAATCCACACCTGCAGGCCCACTATCCGCAATCCATGGTTTGGCCCAAAATGACTGGAAATTGCCGCCTCGCCTGACTACCCTCTGGTCAGGACTAATCGGTCTGTTACGCAATCTTGCTCACCCCTGATAGAGCAGCAGGCGTGAGGGGAAATTCGCCGGACGGACTGTCCGTACAGCCGCACGGCAACGCACGCTGGCGGTTACCCGCCAGGAAGTGATCGACCGGTCCCACAAGCCAGTGTGCGCGTCGGAACTCGGCCCGAACGGGCCGGGTGGCCCCGCGCTCGGGCATTGTGGGGAGCACCGGAAAACCAACTGAGAGTCAAGGAGAGAAAGCATGGTAATCCGTCACACCGCCGCATCATTGTTGATCGCCATCGGACTGTCGACCTCGCCGGCCACGGCGCAGTTCGGCCAGCCCATCGAACTCAACCCCGAGGACGGTCGCACGCAGTCGATCGTCTCGTCGACCGGGCAATCGCTCGGTTTGAAGGGCTTCAACGAAGCGCCGCTGATCAACAACCGTGCCGACCTGCTGCTGCACGTGAATTGGGAGACGGGCATCGGCCCGCAGGACCGCATCTACCGGGCCGACGAGTTCGGGCTGCAGACCGAGATCGTCCGCACCGAGCCGAACGTGCCCGACCCGATGCATTTCGAATCGTTCAGCCGCGTCCGATTCAACAACGACGGCGACGCGGCATTCTTCGCCGATCGAATCAACGGCACCCGGACCGTGCAGGTCAGCACCGGCGGCGCGAGTCTGGCGCAGGTGACGGACACTGCGTCCGGCACGGCCGAAAACTTTGTCGACCTCAAGGAAATCGCCCTCGGCGATGGCGGCGACATCGTGGTCGAAGGCGACACCGGGCCGCTCGTTGACGACGCGGTGGCCATCGGCAACGCCACGGGCATCCAGACACAGGTCTTCGGCGGGACGCTCGGCTCACTGGGCGGCGTATCCATCAATGCCGACGGTCTGGCCGCGTGGCGGCGGGTCGTCAGCCAGCCCGCGCCCAACGACGGGCTCCAGATCGGCCCGGTCAACGGGTCGTTCGAGTCGGTGATCGACGCCGAAGACCCCGTGCTGGGTGGTAACGAACAAGCCCTTGAAACGATCAGCGATCCAGTCATCAACGACAACGGCGTGATCGCTTTCCGCAGCACACTGGTTGGCTTCGACGATGACGACAACATCGTCCCGATCAATGCGGGCATTTATACCATCGTGGACGGTCCCTCGACCTTCAAGGCGGCTTTCTTTTCCGGTGGCACGCTGCGAAACGCGGGCGGCACCGTGCCGGACGACGTCAGCGCGTTCAGCGCTCCGGCGATCAACGCCGCCGGCGACATCGCATTCGCCTTGCGGGCGAACGGGACGACCCGGGGCGATCTCAACGACACCCAGTTGCTGAAACATCCCGCGGGGGAAACGGCGGGGACGGCCTTCGTCATCGCGACCGAAAACGAACCGACGCCGGACGGCGACCGCCGCTTCGGCGATCTCACCGGCCCGGCGATCCTCGAGTCCGGCGCTATCGCATTCAACACGAACCTGCGCGATGCGATGGGCGATCCGGCGGGCACGGGGCTCTACCTCGCCGACGAGCTTGACACCCTCGACGTCGCCGAGACCGGCGACCTCAACGGCGACTGGCGGATCGTCGCCCTGAACTTCGCCGCCGGACAAGACGTCGGGGGCCGCGCCGGCGTCAACGACTTCGGGCAGGTCGCCTACGAGGCGCTCGAGCAGAGCGAAACCAGCGGCGAATCGCGCCGGTCGGTCTACGTCTTCACGCCCGATCTCGAATGGCGGGAGGGCGTCGAGCCGCAGAATCCCGATCCGGACGGCGCCTGGGACGACAGCGAGAACTGGACGCTCAATCTCGATCCCGCCGCGGTCCACGACGTGGCGATTCACACCCTCGAAGGCGCGACCGTGGAAGGCCCCACGAGCAACGTCACGGTCAAGTCGCTGTACCTGAACAACCAGTTCGGCTCCACGAACGTGCTGAGCCTCAAGCACGACGCCACGCTCACCGTCAACGACGACCTCGTGGTCGGATCGCGTGGCTCGATCACGCACATGAAGGGCGCTCTCATCGCCGGGACCTTCACCAACGACGGCACGTACCTGCAGAACGGCGCTACGGCGCTCGCCGCGGGCGGGCTGCTGAACACCGACCTCATGCAGATCGAGGGGACGGCGATATTCGGCATCTTCGAAAACGGGCCCGTCGCCTTCGGCGTCGGCGGCCGTATGGGCGACGCCGTGCCGGGGCAGGTGATCAACGACGGCCGGTTCATTATCGGCGACGATGCCGAGGTGTATGTCGCCTCCGACGAGTTCAGCTCGGTCGGGTTGATCAACCGAAGCGAGTTCGACCTGCTCGGCGGTGACCTCGTCGGTTCGCTCGCCAACGAGTTCGGCGCCCAGGCCTCCGCGCACGGGCGGATCGAGGGCGAACTGAACAACTTCGGCCGTCTGGACGTGACCGGGCCCCTGACGGTGACCGGGATGGTGCGGAACTTCGGGGAGATCGAAATCGGCGAACTGGAAGCCCTTCGCGGCGGCGGAACGGAACGGGCCGGCGTCGGCGTCGGGAATGACCTCGCGCTGAACGGAGAAATTCCGCCCGCCGTGTGGGAGAACGAAGGCGAACTCCAACTCGCCGGCGGCGTGATCGAACCGCTGGTCGGTCTGCGCAACGCCGGCGGCGGGCGGATCGAAGGCCACGGCACCGTCGGAGCCGCGACCTTCTTCGTCGAGACCTACAACGAAGGCGGCGTCATTCACGCCAACGTGCCCGGTGAGTCGCTGACGTTCACCAGTCTGGCGACCAACGTGGAAGGCGGACAGATTCTCATCGACGCCGGGGCGACGATGCGAACCATCGCCTCGCCGAACAGCATCGAGACCGAAGGCCTGCTCAACCGAGGCGAGATCGCTCTGCGGGGCGAAGGCGCGGAATTCATCGGCGAAGCCGTGGTCAGCTACGGCACGATCCACGGCCAGGGCCGCGTCGCCGCCGATCTGGTGAACCACGGCGTGCTCCGGGCCGAAGACGGGCGACTGACCGTGAGCGGTGAGTTCGCGACCAACGGACCGGCGATACTGGGCGGCGGCGACGGAAGCGAAGGCGTCGGGCGCATCGTCGTCGAAAACAACGCGACCCTCGTCGCCATCCAGGGCTTGCAGGCCAACAGCGGACACATCGCCCTCGCCGGCGGCGAGTTCGACAACAACGGCCAGGACCTGACCAACACCGACTCCGGCGTGATCGGCGGGTGGGGCACGCTCCGGGCCGGCACCGTCCACAACGCCGGGCTTATCGACTTCGCCGACCAAGACACCGACGTGTTCGCTCACGTCAACAACACCGGCCGCATCGAGGTCGAAGGCAACACGACCACCGTCTTCGGCAACATCACCAACGACACCGCCGGCACGATCAACGTCAACAACGGCGAACTCCGCGTGTTCGGCAACCTGGTCAACGATGGAGCCATCGTCACCGATCCGACGGTGATCGAGGTCAACGATTTCATCAACGGTGAGACCGGCTATGTCGTGAGCGATCCCGGCGACCGGTTCGTGATTCACGGCGATCTGCAGAGCAGCTCGACCGAAGACCTGAAGTGGAGCACCGGCGGGGCGGTACTCGCCTTCGAAGGCGGGGCGCTGCACGAGTTCAGTCTGACCGGCGACGACCTCGGGCCGACGGTGGCCGGCCTGTCGAACAACTTCGCGTGGGGGACGCTCGAACTGGCGGCCGGCGAGTCGCTCGTGCTCGCCGACGCAAACGGCGGCGACGCGGGCGACGCGGCGCTCTATCTCAGCCGCCTCGCGCTCGACGGTGGACTCGAGCAGCTCGCCCTGATCGATTCGGCCGGGCTGA
>CAYFQS010000138.1:0-8658 GCA_964345245.1 uncultured Planctomycetaceae bacterium
ACCCGTCGCCGATGCCGTAGCGGAGCTTGATGATCTCCCGCTCGCGGTAGGTCAGGGTCTTGAGGACCTGCTCGATGCGGCCGCGGAGCATGTCGCTGGTGGCCGAGTCGGTGGGGCTGGCGGCGGCCTCGTCCTCGATGAAGTCGCCGAAGTAGGAGTCCTCGGACTCGCCGACGGGCCGATCGAGGGAGATCGGGTGCCGGCTGATCTTCATCACGCGGCGGGCCTCTTCGACGTCCATCTCGCCGGACTCGGCGATCTCCTCGATCGTTGGCTCGCGGCCGAGCTTCTGGAGCAGGTTCTTCTGGATGTTCCGCAGCTTGGACATCGTCTCGATCATGTGCACGGGGATGCGGATGGTGCGGGCGTGATCGGCGATGGCGCGGGTGATGGCCTGGCGGATCCACCACGTGGCGTAGGTCGAGAACTTGTAGCCGCGCTTGTACTCGTACTTGTCCACCGCCCGCATGAGGCCGGTGTTCCCTTCCTGGATGATGTCGAGGAAGGACAGGCCGCGGTTGCGGTACTTCTTGGCGATGGAGACCACGAGCCGGAGGTTCCCCCCCGACAGGTCGCGCTTCGCCTGTTCGTACTCGTTGAACACGACGGTGATCTCAGCCACGTGGGCGGAGAGTTCTTCGGGGTCTTCCAGCACCAGATCGCGCAGACCGTTCAGCTCCTCGCGCATGACCATCATGTCCTCGGGGTCGAAGACGTCGGGGTGGTCTTCGCCGTGGGCCAGCTCGCGCTGGAGCTGCCGCATCTTGAAGTTGATCGACCGCAGCTTCTGGAGCAGCGGCTGAATCTTGCTGGTGCGCAGCGAAAGCTCTTCGACGAGGGTCGCCATCTTCCGGCGGCGAGCGCGGACGCGGGCCTTGATCTCCTTGACCTTCGCCTTGGACAGGCCGCCTTCATCCAGCGTCTGCCAGTCGTTGCGGTTGAGCTCCAGCAGCCGCCGGACGGTCTGAATGTTGGACGGCATCCGGGAGGCGATTTTCTCCTTCGCGTTCGCCTCGGCGGTCGAAATCTTCATCGTGCGGTCGAAGGGCAGTTCGCCCGCCTGCACGAGTTCGAGGATGTCGATCGCCTGCTGGATGCAGTAGTCATTCTCGAGGATCTTGCGGCGGAAGATCATCCGGCAGGTCTCGATCTTCTTGGCGAGGCGAATTTCCTCGGCCCGGGTGAGCAGCGAAATCTCGCCCATCTGGGTGAGGTACATCCGCACCGGGTCGTCGATCCGGCGGGTGTCCGCTTCCTCGAGCGCCTCGGCGAGGGCTTCTTTCACCTCGCCGATCGACTTCTTGCGAGCCCCCGACGGGTCCGGATCTTCCTCGAACATCACGATCCGCTCTCGACGGGAGAGTCCCGCGACCAGCTTCACGTTCCCCTGCTCGCAGCGCATGAGCAGCTCGTCGAGCTTATCCGGCTCGACGTACTCGTCAGGCAGGGTATCGTTGAGGTCGTCGTAGCTGAGGTAGCCACGATCCTGGCCCTTGGTCATGAGTTCTTCCACGGCAGGGTGGATTTCCATTAGCACGGCGGGAACCTCCGTCGTCACGTCTCTTGTCGTTCCTTGCGTTCCATGCGATCCGGGCCACGCGCCCGAGTCGCCGCCTTCTCCTCGCCGATGGTCCGGCTCAATCGGCCGAACGTTCAATCCGCCGCCACCCGCGGCAATCGCCGCGTGGACGGATTGGCCAACCCGTGTCGCTGGGTCAATTCCAGCAGTCGTTTTGTCGCGTCGTCCACTTCGCCCTGCTCGGCCTGCTCACGCAAAGCGAGCTTCTGCTGTTCGTACTCGTCCCGGCTGCGGATTTCGTGCAACGCGGTGACGGCCGACGCCAGGCGATCTTCCACGGTCTGGCGCCGATTCTTGACCATTTCCGTGATCTTCTGGAGCGACTGAGCATGGCTCGTCAACTCTTCGTCATCCCGCATGGCCGAGCGAACGTCGGCGGCATCGAGCGCTTCGTAATCTTGCAGCCAGTCAATTAATCGCTCGAAAACGCGTTGTGTCAAATGATCCGCCAGGTCGCCGGGGGCGATGGACTCGCTCAGCGGCCGATGGTCGGACATCTCCGCGTCGACCAGGCCGGGCTCCAGGAGCAGGCAACCGACGATTTCCCGCTCCACCTGCGTGCGGCGGTCGAGCTGCTTGTGATGCTCGACCTGCTGCGGCGTGGCGGACCGCGGGCCGGCGCTGACCTGCTGGAGCAGCTTGCGGACCGTGGCCGGCTCAACGCCGAGCATCTGCGCCAGTCGCGGCAGCACCATGCTTCGCCGCACGGGGTCGAGCTGCCGGAAGCCGAGTCGGACCAGCGACTGGAGATACTCCTCGGCCAACCGCCGTCGTCCGGCCATGGAGCGGGTGTCGTCAAAGCGGAGCCGCAGGCGGTCGAGCTGAAACTCGATCGCGTCGGTGGCGCCGGCCACCGCGGCTCGCCATTGCTCCACGCCATCCTCTTGCGAAAGCAGCTCGGCCGGGTCCTGGCCTTCGCCCAGGACCGCGATGCTCACGTCCAGCGGTTCCTGGAAGAACAGTTCGACAGCCCGGTCGGCGGCCTTCAGCCCGGCCTCGTCGGCATCGAAGATCAGCACCCCCCGGTCGCAGAAGCGACGAAGCGTCCGGGCGTGTTCGGCTGTCATGGCCGTGCCCAGCGTCGCCACCACGTTCGTCTCGCCCGCCTGGTGGCAGGCGATCACATCTGTATACCCTTCCACGACGACGACGGTTCGCGTCTTGATGATCTGTTTGCTCGCCAGGTGCAGCCCGAAAAGCGTCCCCGACTTGTTGAACGCCGGGTTCTCGGGACTGTTGAGGTACTTCGCATCCGTCGAGTCGTCGCGCTGACTGCCGGGCAGGACGCGGCCACCGAAGGCGATGGGCCGGCCCACCGCGTCGCAGATCGGGAACATCAGGCGATGGCGGAAGCGGTCGTAGTACCCCATGCCGCTGCTGCGCTCATTGATGAGCCCGGCGGTGACGAAGGGTTTGCGGTCGGCGCCGTGGGACTGCGCGGCCCGGGCGAAGGCGTCCCACTCGTCAGGGGCGTAGCCGATGCCGAAGGCCTCGACCATGTCGTCGCCGATGCCGCGCTCCGCAAGGTACTTGCGGGCGATGGCCCCGCGCTGCTCGTCGGCAAGCATGCCGCGGAAGAACTGCTGGGCCCGCGTATTCGCCTGAATCGCCTGCTGGCGGGGCGAAGGGCCTTCATCGCCGCCTCCGCCCCCGCCCCGGCGCGGGAGTTGAATGCCCGCCCGCTCGGCGAGGTACTGCAGCGCCTCGGGGAAGGACATCTTGTGGTAGTTCATCACGAAACTGAAGCAATCGCCGCCCGCTTCGCAGGAGAAGCATTTGTAAATCTGCTTCTTCGGGCTGACGTACATCGATGGCTTGCGGTCGTCGTGGAATGGACAAAGCCCGACCCATTCGCCGCCTCGACGTTCGAGGCGGACGTGTTCGCCGATCAGATCGGCGAGGTCGGTCGCTTCATGCACACGGCGTTTCGCGACGTCTCGTTCCACGATGGTCCCTGTACCCTGATCACCGCCGGCCGGGAGGTCGCGGCGCCTGGTGCTCCAACTCAGCAACACGTTCGAGCGAACCAACCACGCGAGGCGGGAGTCGCCTCAGAGAAGTTCGCTGGTGGCGGCCTGGACTTGGGTTAGACCTGTTTTGTCCCAGGACGTTGAACTTCTCGGTCAGTGGTCCGCAACTTTGCAACAATACCACACTCGCCCGGAAAGTCAATCCATATGGCGAGATTTCCTGCAAGAAAGTCCCGTAACAAGCTCTCCCCGAACCCCGACTGGTCTCAGGCGGGCCCGCTCAGCCCTCGTCGCCGGTGACTTCATAGGTCTCGCCGGACCGGAACAACTCGTCCAGGTCGCCTTCCCCGCGGTCGTCGATGGCCCCCCGCACCTGCTGCTCGAGCAGCGTTTCGTAGCACTCATCCTGGATCGTGTAGAACACGCCCATCGGCTCGGGGAACCTGGGGTGCCGCATCCGCGAGAGCATGAACGCGATCGCTTCGTCGGTCTCATCGTGGAACAGCAGGTCGTCTTCGGTTACGCCCTTGCCGAGTTCGACGATCTCCGGCTTGCCGTCGCCGGTCAGGCGGATGCCCTTGTCCCGGTCGTTGCCGAACACCAGCGGCTTGCCATGCTCGAGCCGGACGATGTGGTCTTCCTTCGTGTCGCGGTCCGTGGCGTACTTGAAGGCGTAGTGGTTGAAGACGTTGCAGTCCTGGTAAATCTCGACGAAGGACGAGCCCTTGTGCTCGGCCGCCCGCTGGAGGATGTCGCCGAGCGACTTGTCCACGTCCACCGCCCGGGCGACGAAGCTCGCCTCCGCGGCCAGCGCCACCGACAGCGGGGACAGCGGCATGTCGATCACGCCCATGGGCGAGGACTTGGTCTTCTTGCCCTCTTCGCTCGTCGGCGAATACTGGCCCTTCGTCAACCCGTAGATGCGGTTGTTGAAGAGCAAGATGTTGACGTTGACGTTGCGGCGGAGGATGTGCATCAGGTGGTTGCCGCCGATGCTCAGTCCGTCGCCGTCGCCGGTCACGACCCACACGTCGAGATCGGGATTGGCGACCTTGACGCCGGTGGCGATCGCCGGCGCCCGGCCGTGGATGCTGTGCATCCCGTAGGATTCGACGTAGTAGGGGAAGCGCGACGAGCAACCAATGCCGGCGACGAAGACGGTGTTCTCCCGCTTGGCTTTGAGCTGGGCGAGAACCTTCTTGACCTGGTTCAGGATCGCGTAGTCCCCGCACCCCGGACACCAGCGCACGTCCTGATCGGTCGCGTAGTCCTTCGGGCTCAGCACATCGAGTGTGACATTCTCAGCAGGCATGGTAACGCCTTTCATACACAGTGGGTCGTTCGGTCAGCCGGCCAGTTCCTGCATCAGTTTGCCGAGGTCCTGGTCCTCCACCCGCACCCGGTGGTGCAGGGGCTGAAGCGATTCGCGGTCGTCCGGCCATCCGCCGTCGAGCATCAGCTCCGCCGCCTGCTGGATTTCCTCCACGAGGAACGGTTGGCCCTGGATCTTGTTCAGTCCCCGAGCGTCGACGAGGAATCGCCCGCGAATGAGCATACGCAACTGCCCCGTGTTCAGTTCCGGAATGAGCACGCGGTTGAAGCTGTCGAGCACCTGCTTCAGGTTCGCGGGCATGGGATTCAGATACCGCAGGTGGGCTGCGGCGACGCTTCGGCCCTTCCCGCGAAGTCGATCCACCGCGGTGTGGATGGCGCCGTACGTCCCGCCCCAGCCGAGCAGCAGCAACTCGCCCGCGGGTTCGCCGTAGACGTCAAGCGGCGGCAGGTGACCGGCGATCCGCTCGATCTTCTCCCGCCGGATGTTCGTCATGCACTGGTGGTTCTCCGGGCTGTACGACACGTTGCCCACGGAGTGAGACTTTTCGAGCCCGCCGACGCGGTGCTGCAGGTTCGGCGTCCCGGGGATCGCCCACGGCCGGACGAGGTTGTCATCACGGTTGTAGGCGTGGAACGTCTCGGCGTCGGCTTCCGTCGGGTGCTTGACGTCGATCGGCTCCAGAGTGCCGGCGTCCGGGATTCGCCACGGTTCGGCGCCGTTGCCGAGGTAGCCGTCGGACAGGATCAGCGTGGGCACCATGTGCCGCAGGGCGATCCGGGCCGCTTCCATCGTGGTCTCGAAGCAGTCGGACGGCGACCGCGGCGCGACGATCACCACGGGGCAGTCGCCGTTGCGGCCGAACATCGCCTGCAGGAGGTCGGATTGTTCGGTCTTGGTGGGCAGGCCGGTGGACGGCCCGCCGCGCTGGACGTTGATCAGCACCAGCGGCAGTTCGAGGATCACCGCGAGCCCGACCGCCTCGGACTTCAGCGCCAAACCCGGTCCGGAGGTGCCCGTCACGGCGAGCTGCCCGGCGAAGCTCGCGCCGATCGCGGCGCAGACCGCGGCGATCTCGTCTTCGGCCTGAAAAGTCTTGACCCCGAAATGCTTCATCGTCGCCAGGTTGTGCAGCACGTCGCTGGCCGGCGTGATCGGGTAGCTGCAGTAGACCAGCGATTTACCCGACAACCTCGATGCGGTGACCAGGCCCATCGCGGTCGCTTCGTTGCCGGTCACCCGTCGGTAGAGTCCCGGCTCGATCGGGGCCTTGTCAATCTGGTAGCGGACGGGGAAGATCTCCGCCGTCTCTCCGAAGTGGTAGCCCGCCTTCAGGGCCTCCACGTTCGCCTCGGCCACCTGCGGCATTTTCTTCTTCTTACCGAAGTAGTCCTCGATGTGGCGGACGGTTACGTCCGGCGAACGGTCGTAAAGCCAGTAGATCAGTCCCAGGGCGTACATGTTCTTGCAACGCACCACGTCCTTGGCGCTGAGCCCCACGTCGGCGAGCGACTCCTTGGTCAGCCGCGTGAGTGGAACCTTGTACAGTTTGTAGGAGTTCTCGATCTGCTCGTCATTGAGCGGGTTGTAGTCTTCGGGATAGCCGGCCTTCCGCAGGTTGACCTTGGTGAACTCGCTCTCGTTGACGATAATGATCCCGCCCGGTCGCACGCTGTCGAGATTGGCCTTGAGGGCGGCGGGGTTCATCGCGATCAGGGCGTCGACCTCGTCGCCGGGGGTGTGGATATCGGTGGAGGCGAAGTTGATCTGGAAGCCGGACACACCCGCAACGGTGCCGGCGGGGGCGCGGATCTCCGCCGGGTAGTCCGGCAGGGTCGCCACGTCATTGCCGAACACGGCCGAGGTTTCGGTGAACTCCGAGCCGGCGAGCTGCATGCCGTCGCCGCTGTCCCCGGCGAAACGAACCGTCACCGCGGACAGGTGCTGGACGTCTTTGTGGGTCTGGGGCATTTGCGTACTTCCGAGCCCGGGGAATCAAATACAGACACTTTGATTTAGGACCATTGTAGGCCGCGCGTTCGAGGGCGGACAACCATATTCGGCGGCGCCGCGCCACCATTGGGAGCATCGACAAAACGGGCATGGCGAGCCACAAAAAATAGCGGTCGCGATCGCGTGTTACTCGCCCTCCGCGCCTGTCCCATCGTCGTCGAGCAGCGCTTGCTCAACCGGCAGCACGAGGGCCTGGAGATGCTCGTGGGCCCGCTTGGCGACGCGGAATTCCGAGAGGGCCTCGAAGAGAGGGACAACCCGTTCCTCGTCGACTTCCGCCTGGAGCACGGAGATGTTGCCCGGGAAGGTCTTCGACCCCTCGTGCCGACCGTCGCTGTCCCGACCCTGCATTCCGGGATCATGCACGTAACGCTCGATGCCGTGGCTCACGAGCATGTCGATCACGGTGTCGGCGTATTCGGAATGTACGGTCACGTGCAACAGCTTCATGATCGGTTGTCCTGGTTCGATTCGGCGTGTGCTTGTTCCCCATCGTCGCGTTCGCCCTGCCACCCGTGCGCAATGATGGTCTGGGCCTGGCTGAGCAGACTGTAGGCCACGGGGATGACCAGGAGCGTGAGCAGCGTGGTGGCGAGCAGGCCGGAGGTGATCGCCACGCCGAGCGGGGCGCGGGCCTCACCGCCGGCCCCGTAGGCCAGGGCGATGGGCATCAACCCCAGCACCGTGGAGATCGTCGTCATGACCACCGGCCGGAAGCGCACCCGGGCCGCCTCCTTCGTCGCCTCGAGCATCGCCCGGCCGCGCCCCCGAAGGACGTTGGTGTAGTCGATCATCAGGATCGCGTTCTTCGTGGCCATGCCCAGCAGCATGATCAGTCCGATGAAGGAGAAGATGTTCAGCGTCATGCCCAGTGCCCAGAGCATGCCGAGCGCCCCGACCGTGGCCAGCGGCAACGCCCCGAGGATGACCAGCGGCTGCAGCCACGATTCGAACTGGGCTGCCAACACCAGGTAGATGAACAGCACCGCGAAGGCGAGGGTGATCCGCAGGTAGTAGAAGGACTCGCGAAAGTCCTCCGCCTCGCCCGCCACGGAGTACCGGAACGCATCGGGCAGGGCGTCGGCGATGTGGCGCTCGAGGTCGGTCAGTGCGTCGCCCAGGGCCACGCCGGGCGGCGTTGAGGCGGAAATCGTCGCCGAACGTAGACGGTTGTAGTGGTGAATCTCGCTCGGGCCGATGGTCTGCTCGATATCGACCAGGTTGCTCATCGCGACGAGTTCGCCGGCGCGGCTTCGGACGTAGAGGTCGCCGAGGTCGCTCGGCGTCATGCGCCCGGCGGCGGTGATCTCGGGAATGATCTGGTAACGCTCGGTCCCGCGTTCGATCTCGGAGATATCCGGCTCGCCGAGCAGCAGGCGCATGGTGTTGGAGATCGCGGCCACCGACACGTCGAGTTCGCTCGCCTTGTCGCGGCGGATGCTCACGCGGACCTGCGGACGGTTCATCTTCAGATTCGAGTTGACCCCGAGGTACTGTGGCCGGTCGCGCATCCAGGCCATGAGCGTCTCCTGCTCGGCCGCGAGTTCGTCCAGCGCTTCGTGCTGGAGGACGAGCTGCAGCGGCGCCCCCGCGCCAAGCCCGCCGCCGCCTTCGATCACGTACGCCCGCCCGTTGGGGATGCCGGCGAGCTTCTCGCGGATCTCCTGAGCGATCTCGCGCTGGTGTCGCTCTCGCTCCCCGGCCGGCACGAGCTTCACAAAAGTGATCCCCCGGTTCACCTGCCCCGGCCCGCCGCCCCGTCC
>CAYFQS010000139.1:0-8649 GCA_964345245.1 uncultured Planctomycetaceae bacterium
AGCGTCGCCTTGAGCGGCACGGCGAAAACGAGATCGGCCGGCGACGCGAGGTCTCCGCCTGGCAGGTCGTGCTGCATCAATTTCAAAGCCCGCTGATCTACGTGCTGCTCGGGGCCCTGGTGGTCACGGTGATCACGAGCATGGTCACCGGCGAGTCGCGCTGGTCGGATGTGATCGTGATCGGCATGGTGCTGATCGTCAACGGCACCGTGGGCTTCATCCAGGAATACCGGGCGGAAAACGCGGTCGAAGCCCTGATGCAGATGGTCGCCCCGAAGGCGACCGTCCGGCGCGACGGTCGACGACAGCGCGTCCCGGCCCGGACATTGGTCCCCGGCGACGTGGTGCTGCTCGATGAAGGCCACGTGGTCCCCGCCGATCTGCGGCTCATCGATGTGAAGGCGCTGCAGATCAACGAGGCGGCGTTGACCGGCGAGTCGGTGCCCGTGAACAAGAGCGCCCGGCCCATGACCGACGCCGAGGACGATCTGCCCCCGGCGGATCGACAGAACATGACGTTCATGGGCACGGCGGTCACGTCCGGCCGGGCCGAGGCGGCGGTCGTGGCCACCGGGCGAAGCACGGAGATCGGCCAGATCGCCCGGCAGGTCGAAGAGGCGGGTGAAACCCAGACGCCCCTGCAGCGTCGCATCCAACAACTCGCCCTCTGGATCACCGCGGGCATCCTGACCATCGCGGCGATCTCCTTCGGCATCGGCCTGGCGATCGGCCGGGACTGGGCCCAGATGGTCACCCTCGCCGTTGCCCTCTCCGTCGCCGCGATTCCCGCCGGGTTGCCCATCGTGGTCACCGTGGCCCTGGCCATCGGCGTGAGACGAATGGCCCGGCAGCACGCGGTCATCCGCCACCTGCCCGCGGTCGACACCCTCGGCTCCTGCACCACCATCGTCTCCGACAAGACCGGCACGCTCACCCAGAACCGGATGACGGTCAAGGCGATCCATGCCGGCCAGACACGCTACGACGTGACCGGCGAGACGCGGTCGCCGGCCGGCGAGATCAAACACGAGGGTGAGACGATAGACTTCAACCAGCACCCCGCCCTGCGCGAGACGCTGCTCGTCGGCGTCCTCGCCAACGATGCGCAGGTCCCGGACGAAGAAGAACGCGAAGAGGCGGAGCAGGATGAACGGCGCGATGCGGACGACCAGGGGTCGGGCGATCCGATGGAGGTGGCGCTGCTCTATGCGGGGATGAAGGCGGGGCTCGACCCGCAACAACTCGACAAGCGATATCCGCGCATCGATGAGGTGCCGTTCAAAACCGAAAACCGTTTCATGGCCGTGGTGCGCGACGTGCCGGAGGATGGCGGCCCCCTTACGGGCGAAGGGCCGCTGGTGGCGATCAAGGGCGCGCCGGAAGCGGTGCTGGCGATGTGCGACACGCAGTGGGATGCCGGCGGCGGCGAGACGGACCTCGACGCCGACGCCGTTCGCCGACAGAACGACGCCCTCGCCGGCGAAGGGCTGCGCGTTCTCGCCTTCGCCATCGACCGGGGCGACGAAGCGGTCGATTCGATCAAGCGCGACGAACCGCGGGGTTTCACGTTCCTCGGCCTCCAGGGCCTGCTCGATCCACCGCGGCCCTCCGCCGTCGACGCGGTCGACGACGCTCACCGCGCGGGCATCCGCGTGATGATGGTCACCGGCGATCACGCCCGCACCGGCTCCGCCATCGCCCATGAGGTACACATTGATCGTCCGGCCCGTACCGCCGGCGAGGGCGAACCGGCCCAGGCGCCCGACGAACTGCCCGAAGCCCGCACCGGCCGGGATGTGAGCGACCTGGAGGACGAGCAGCTCGACGAGGCCCTCGAGCAGACCAATGTCTTCGCCCGGGTGAAGCCGATCCAGAAGACACGGATCGTCGATCGACTCAAGGCCCGCAACCACATCGTCGCCGTGACCGGCGACGGGGTGAACGACGCCCCGGCGCTGAAGAGCGCCCATCTCGGGGCGGCGATGGGCTCGGGGACGGACGTGGCCAAAGAGTCCAGCGACATGGTCATCACCGACGACAATTTCGCCAGCGTCTACCGCGCGGTGGAGCGGGGGCGCACCGCCTTCCGCAACATCCGCATGGCCACGTTCTTCCTGCTGTCCACCGGGGCGGCGGACGTGCTGATCATCCTTGCCGCACTCGGTCTGGACTGGCCCCTGCCGCTGCTGCCGGCGCAGATTCTCTGGTGCAACGTGGTGACCAACGGCATCGCCGACGTCGCCCTCGCCTTCGAACCGGGCGAGCGAGCGCTCTATCGCCGCCCGCCTCGCCCGCCCTCCGAAGGCGTGCTCGATTACACGCTGCTTGAGCGGCTGGTGATTGTGGGCGTCTGGCTCGCCGTGGGCGTGCTGGCTGTATTCCTCTACCAGTGGGGCTTTGACTTCGGCTCCTGGACGGGCCGCGAAGAGAATCTCCCCCTCGCCCAGACCGCCGCGCTGACCACGCTCGTGCTGTTTCAGAAGGTGCACGTATTCAACTGTCGCAGCGAAGACGTGTCGCTGTTCCGCAAGTCCCTGCTCGCGAACAAGCTGCTGTTCATCGGCGTGATGACCTCGCTGGTGGTGCACATTGCCGCGGTGTACACGCCGATTACACAGAAGCTGCTCGGCCTCGCGCCGCTGAGCTGGAGAACGTGGGGCCTGGCCACCGCGGTGGCGTCCACCGCCATCATCGTCAACGAGCTGCACAAGTGGCTGCGTCCACGTTTCCGCGGTCAGTTCGGCGGAGGTGGCGTGTGACGACGATGGCGATCGAGACCGTCGAGGGCTGGAAGCTGCTCGTCCTCGGAGCGATGCTCGTCGCCGGGTTCCTGGCCCATCTCGGCGGCCCGCTCGTGCACATCCCGCGGGTCACGCTGCTGCTGCTCGTCGGGGCGATCTTCGGGCCCGGCGTGCTCGGCGTCGTCCCGGAACAGACGACCGAATGGTTCCCGTTCGTGGCCCATCTCGCCCTCGCCGTCATCGGCTTCCTGCTCGGCGAGGAATTCCGCTGGCAAGACGTCAAAAGCAAAGGCCCACGGGTGCTGTGTATCTCACTGGGCGAGACCGTCGCCGCGATGTTGATGGTCTTCCTCGCGGTGTATTTGCTGAGGCGTGACTTGGCGCTGGCCCTGATCCTCGCCGGGATCGCCCCCGCCTCGGCGCCCGCGGCGATCTTCGAGACCATCCGCGAAGGCCGGGCGAAAGGCGAACTCACCGACACGCTGCTCGGCGTGGTCGCCGTGGATGACGCCTGGGGCGTGATCGCCTTCAGCGTGCTGCTCGTCGTCGCCGCCGCCGTGGCCGGCGAGGGCACGCCTGCCGACCAACTGCTCATCGGCCTGTGGGAGGTCTTCGGGGCCGTCGGACTCGGTATCCTCGTGGGGCTGCCCATGGCGTGGATCAGCAGCCGCGTCCGCGACGGACAGATCACCCTCATCGAGGCCGCGGGCATCGTCTTCCTTCAGACCGGGATCGCGGCCATGATCGGGGTGTCGTATCTCCTCGCGGCGATCGTGCTCGGCGTGGTCGTAGTCAACCTTTCCCGGCGCAAGCTGGCGTTCAAGGAGATCGAACACGCGCGCGAGCCGCTGCTCGCGGTGTTCTTCATCCTCGCCGGGCTGAAGCTGAAGATCGATCAGCTCGCGGCGATCGGCATGATCGGGGCGGTGTACGTTCTTGCCCGGATGATCGGCCTCGGCGCCGGCGGCTGGGCCAGCGGTCGGCTGCTCGGCGTTCCCCGCGAAGTCAGCCGCCGCATCGGGTGGTGCATCCTGCCCCAGGCCGGCGTCGCCCTCGGCTTCGCACTGCTTGTCCAGGACCGCCTGCCCCAGTACGGCGACCTCGTGCTCACCCTCGTCATCGCTTCCACCGTCCTGTTCGAGATCATCGGCCCACTGTTCGCCCGCTATCACCTGCGCCAGGCCGGCGAATGCAACGCCCGCCTTTCCGGCCGCAACGATTAAAGCGGAGCCCGCCATGGGAAGACGACCCAAAGTTCCACCGACCCGGCCATGCAGCGCTCAATGCCGGACCGACGCTTCTAAGATCAAGCGAGTAGCCGCCGTGTCCGAACCATCGCACCAACCGCCATGAACCCCATTGTGACCCTGACTCTGAATCCATGCCTCGACCAGATCACGGGTGTCGACCGCGTCGAGCCGGATCGCAAGCTTCGCATGAACGCCCCGCGTTACGAACCCGGCGGCGGGGGGATCAACGTCGCGCGGGCGATCCATCGCCTCGGCGGCGAGACACTCGCGGTCCACACTGCCGGCGGGCCGATGGGCGAGTTGCTCGGCGAACTGCTCGACAAGGAAGCCGTCAATCACAGCGCGGTCGAGATCGAGGGCAATACCCGCATCAACCCCAACGTTTTCGAGCACGGCAGCGACCGGTTGTATCGCTTCATCATGCCGGGCCCGACCATCGCCCCCGACGCCCTCGATCGCTGTGGCGATTGCGTGCTCGAGGCGATCTCGCAAGCCGACTACCTTGTGATCAGCGGCAGTCTGCCCCCGGACGTACCCGACCGAACCTACGTTGACATCGCCTCGCGGGCGCGTGCATCCGGCAAGCGCGTGCTGCTGGACACGAGCGGGGACGCGCTCAAGCGGGCGGTGGGGCAGGGCGTGTACCTGATCAAGCCGAACCTGCGGGAACTGCGGGAGCTGACCGGCGAAGCGCTGGACAGCGATCGCCAGATCGCCGACGCGGGGCGGAAGCTGATCGCCGAGCAGGCGGTGGAAGTGGTGCTGGTGTCACTCGGCGGCGGCGGCGCGATGTTGATCACGGCCGACCAGGCCGAGCGGATCGCCACGCCGACGGTCACCATACGCAGCAAGGTCGGGGCGGGCGATTCGCTGACCGGCGCCCTGGCGCTGTCGCTTGGTCGGGGCGACGGTCTGCGGCGGGCGGCGCAGTTCGGGATCGCCGCCGGCGCCGCGGCGGTCATGACCCCCGGCACCGAACTCTGCCGCCGCGAAGACACCGAACGCCTGTTCAACGAGATGACCGAGTCCAAACCCGTGGAGCCCATGTGATGAGTGTTCAGATCGAAGATGCTGCGACGTTCGTGGAGTGGTTTGACGAGCTGGATTCGGGCGACGTGGCCGCGGTCGGCGGCAAGAACGCCTCCCTGGGTGAGATGCTCAGCGCGCTGAGGGCCCAAGGCGTGCGGGTGCCGGGCGGTTTCGCCACCACCGCCGCCGCCTACCGTCAGTTCCTCGCCGCCAACGCACTCGAGGCGCCGATCCGCGAGAAGCTGGGCGAACTGGCCGACGACCACGAAAACGTCGACGCGATCGGTGAGGCGGTGCGGGAGATGATCCTCGACGGCGAGATGCCCGCCGGCGTCGAACAGGCGATCCGCGAGGCGTATGAGCTGCTCGGCCGCCGCTACGACGACGACCACGTTGACGTGGCGGTGCGAAGCAGCGCCACCGCCGAGGACCTGCCCGAAGCGAGTTTCGCCGGACAGCAGGAGACGTTCCTCAACATCCGCGGCGAGGATGAACTGCTCGACGCCTGTCGGCGATGCTTCGCGTCGCTGTTCACCGACCGGGCGATCACCTATCGCGAGGAGCAGGGCTTCGACCACATGCGCGTCGCCCTGTCGGTGGGCGTGCAGAAGATGGTCCGCTCCGACGAGGCCGGGGCGGGCGTGGCCTTCACCATCGACACTGAAACCGGCTTCCCCGACGTGGTGGTGATCAACGCCAATTGGGGCCTGGGCGAGACGGTCGTCGCCGGCACGGCCAACCCCGACGAGTATCGAGTGTTCACGCCGCTGCTCGCCCGCGACGGGGTCAAGCCGATCATCGAGAAGACGCTCGGCACCAAGAAACGCAAGATCATCTACTCGGGCGACGGCGACTCGCCCACGGAAGAGGTGGAAGTCGACGAAGAAAATCGCAGCCGCTTCGTGCTCGGCGATGACCAGATCGTCCAACTCGCCCGCTGGTGCGATGCGATCGAGAAGCACTACGACCGTCCCATGGACATCGAGTGGGCGAAGGACGGGCGGACCGGCGAGCTGTTCATCGTCCAGGCCCGACCGGAGACGGTGCAGTCGCAGAAGCAGGCCCATCAGCTCAAGGCGTATACGCTCGAGGAGACCGGCGACGTGCTCGTCGAGGGGCTGGCCATCGGCAGCGCCATCGCGACGGGCAAGGCCTTCGTGCTCGACAGCCCCGACGAAGCCGACCGTTTCGAGGATGGCGGCATCCTCGTCACGCGGATGACCGACCCCGACTGGGGTCCGCTGATGGAACGGGCCGCGGCGATCGTCACCGACCACGGCGGGCGCACCTCTCATGCCGCCATTGTCAGCCGCGAACTCGGCATCCCTGCTGTGATCGGCGCCGGCGACGCCACCGGCGAGATCGAAGACGGCCGGCCGATCACCGCCTCGTGCGCCACCGGCGAGAAGGGCATGGTCTTTGACGGCGAGCTGAAATTCGAATCCACCGAGATCGACACCCGCGATCTGCCCCGAATCGACACCGACCTGATGATGATCCTCGCCAGCCCCGAGGCGGCGTTTCGCTGGTGGAACCTACCCGTGGACGGCGTGGGGCTCGCCCGCATGGAGTTCGTGGTCAACAACGTCATCCAGATTCATCCCCTCGCCCTGACCCGCTTTGACAAACTCGATGACGACGAGGCGAAGCGGCAGATCGATGAGCTGACCCGCGGCTACGACGACAAGACGCGGTACTTCGTCGACCACCTCGCCCGGGGCCTGGCGAAGATCGCCGCTGCGTATCACCCGAAGGACGTGATCGTGCGGCTCAGCGATTTCAAGACCAACGAGTACGCCGGGCTCATCGGCGGCGCTCCCTTCGAACCCGAGGAGGAGAATCCGATGCTCGGGTTCCGCGGCGCCGCCCGGTACCGCAGCGAGCGCTATCGTGACGGATTCGCTCTCGAGTGCCGGGCGATCCGGATGGCCCGCGAAGAGATCGGGCTGGACAACATCATCGTGATGCTCCCCTTCTGCCGCACCGTGGCCGAGGCCGACGCCGTGCTCGCGACGATGGCGGACCACGACCTGGTCCGCGGCAAGGACGGGCTGAAGGTATACGTCATGGCCGAGATCCCTTCGAACATCATCCTCGCCGATCAGTTCGCCGAGCGCTTCGACGGCTTCTCCATCGGCACCAACGACCTCACCCAGCTCGTGCTCGGGGTCGACCGCGACAACGAGGATCTCGCCGATCTCTTCGACGAACGCAACGAGGCGGTGAAGCGAAGCGTCGCGTCGCTGATCGACGCGGCCCACACCGCCGGGCGGGAAGTGGGCATCTGCGGCCAGGCGCCGAGCGATCATCCCGATTTCGCCGCCTTCCTCGTCGAGCAGGGCATCGATTCGATCTCGGTCAATCCCGACCGCGTGGTCGGCGTGCTGAAGAAGATTGCCGAAGCTGAAGGAAAGACGGAATGAGTCCCCGCCCCGACGCCAATCGACCCAAGCCAGCCCGAACCGGAGTACATGCATGAAAATCGTTGCCTTTGAAGTTGAGGATTGGGAAGCCGACGCGTTCGGCGAGCTGAGCGACGATCACGGGATCGAGACGACCGACGCCGCGCTCCGCCCAAGCAACGCCGGAGATTACGCCGACGCCGAGATCATCTCGACCTTCATCAACAGCCAGCTCGGCAAGAACGTGCTCGAGCAGTTCGACAAGCTGAAGATGATCGCAACCCGGTCGACCGGCTTCGACCACATCGATCTCGACCATTGCAGGGAACGCGGCATCGTCGTGGCCAACGTGCCCGATTATGGGGCGAACACGGTCGCCGAGCACGTGTTCGGCCTGCTGCTGACGATCAGCCATCGTCTGGAGGAGGCGATCGACCGGACGCGGAAGGGCGATTTCAGCCCCCGCGGGTTGCAGGGCTTCGACCTCAAAGGCCGCACGCTCGGGGTGGTCGGTACGGGCGACATCGGCATGAGCGTGATCCGCATCGCCCGCGGGTTCGACATGGAGGTGCTGGCCTTCGACATCGCCCCGGACGAGGACGCCGCGAAGGAATTCGGCTTTCGCTACCGCACCTTCGACGAGGTTCTCGGCGAGTCCGACGTGATCACGCTGCACGTCCCGGCCAACGACAAGACGCACCATCTGATCAACGACGAGGCGTTCGGGAAGATGGGCGAGGGCGCGGTGCTGATCAACACCGCGCGAGGCGAGATCGTGGATATCCGGGCCATGGCCCGCGCCCTGGCGGAGGGGCGGCTCTCCGCCGCCGGACTCGACGTGCTGCCCGAGGAGCCGGTCATCCGCGAAGAGGCGGAGTTGCTGCGGTCGGTATACGAGCGGGAGCACAACCTCGAGACGCTGCTGGCCAACCACGTGCTCACGCACATGCGCAACGTCGTGGTGACGCCGCACAGCGCCTTCAACACCCGCGAGGCGGTGCGACGGATCATCGACACGACCACGGCGAACATCCGCGCCTTTGCCAGGGGCGAGCCGCAGAACCATGTCAACGCCGGTTAAGCCGCGACGGTATAATGCCCGCCGCGGCCCCGTAGCTCAGCGGTCAGAGCAGTCGACTCATAATCGATTGGTCGCAGGTTCGAATCCTGCCGGGGGTATTGACCGCATTCCGCAACCCGAACCGCCGCGAACGCAATACTCCGGAC
>CAYFQS010000140.1:0-8598 GCA_964345245.1 uncultured Planctomycetaceae bacterium
CCAAGGCGACGGATTGCAAATCCGTTATTCGTGGGTTCGAATCCCACCGCGGCCTGTCACACCGTAGCGCCGCAGCGCCGTTGCCCGGAAGACGGTGTTGCCCGGACCGGTCGTTTTGTGGTAAACTTTCAGGCTTTCCGTAGCTAACGAGGTATTGTGATGCCGACCATCAACCAGTTGATCCGCAAACCCCGCAAGGCGCCGACGTTCAAGAGCAAGTCGCGCGACCTCGGCAACGCCCCGCAGAAGCGCGGGGTGTGCCTGCAGGTCCGCACCGTCACGCCGAAGAAGCCCAACTCCGCGCTGCGCAAGGTTGCTCGTGTGCGGCTGAGCAACGGCAACGAGATCACCGCCTACATCCCCGGCGAAGGCCACAACCTCCAGGAGCACTCGATCGTGATGGTGCGCGGGGGTCGTGTCCGGGACCTGCCGGGCGTGCGGTATCACGTGGTCCGCGGGGCGCTGGACACGTTGGGCGTGGACGGCCGGCAGCAGGGTCGCTCCAAGTACGGGGCGAAGAAGGCCAAGTAACCCGACGTCGCTCGTTGTGGAGCGGCGACAGACACATGGCAAGTAATCCCGCGGCGCTCGCGGGGTGAACGAAAGTTCCGGCCGCGGCCGGGACAGACGAGCCAGAAAGGACAAGCAGGCACATGGCAGGACGAATCACTTACGCCGAGAAGCAACTCCAACCGGACCCGAAGTACGGGTCGAAGGTGCTCAGCCGGTTCATCAACTGCGTGATGCGTGACGGCAAGAAGTCGCGGGCCCAGCGGGTGGTTTACGACGCGCTGGCCCAGATCGAGAATCGCACGAAGGGCGAGCCGAACGGCGTCGAGGTGTTTAACCAGGCGATCGACAACGTCAAGCCGCGCGTGGAAGTCCGGTCGAAGCGCGTCGGCGGGGCGAACTACCAGGTGCCAATGCAGGTCAACGCGCGGCGTCAGCAGTCGCTGGCGTTCCGGTGGATCATCCAGGCGGCTCGATCGGAAAAGGGCAAGCCGATGGCAAACCGAATCGGCCGCGAATTGTGGGACGCCTCGAACGGCGAAGGCCGGGCGATGTCGACCCGCGACCAGACCCACCGCATGGCCGACGCGAATAAGGCCTTCGCGCACTTCGCATGGTAGCGGGAGCGCGGCGCGGCGGGCGTGCCATATGTTGAGTCGTGAGCAGCCCTCTGAGCTTTGCTTGGGGGGCTGTTTGATTGATCCGAGGTCGGAGGCGAAGCGCCGGGCTGCGCACGACCGGCCCCCCGCCGTTCGGAGCCCGGAGCACGGTCGCCCTCCCAGGTCCCGGGAGAACGGGCGAGAGCGAATCCCCCGCCGCGCGAACCCAGGGGGCCGGCGGTGTTGTATGATGTAGAGAAGGAAACACCTGATATCGGGAGCGCAGCATGAATCTTTCCCACAGACTGGCGATGATCGGATTCCTGGCCCTGTTGACGTGGCCCGCGATGGCCGCGGCGGAGGACGTGACGATCAAAGGCGTGACGGACGACCTGGCCACGGAGGCGGAGAAGGCGTGGTCGGAGAAGCAGGCCTGGCCCCGCAGCAAGCCGAATTACGCCAAGGACCGCAAGCTGTCCCTGCCGAGCGAGGCCGTGATCGACGCCCTCGGCCGCCGGCTCGACCGCGTGCCGCTGATCGATGGCTACATCAAGTGGCAACTGCTCAGCTTCAAGCCGGACTTCGAGGAAGCAAGCAAGCGCGATCTTCAGCAGATCATCCGCAATCTGCCGAAGTTGACCGACCAACCGTCCATGGACCGTCGCACCCGACGGGCGATCGCCATCGGCCAGCAGGACGAAGTGCCGCGCGAGGTCGTGATGGACATCGTCAAGGTGGTCAACGAATACGAGCAGGCGGTCAAGGAGAACATCAAGGCGAACGAGACGACCGTTCGTTATCGCGACGCGGTGATCGCGAAGCTGCCGCACGAAGACGGCATGCGCCTGCTGGCCCGGCTGCAGGACGGGCTGCAGCGTTACCAGGCCGGCCACCCCAGCTACAGCAGCGTGATCAGCACCGCCGTCGACGAGGCGGAGTCACTCAAGAAGGACCCGGTGCTCGACCGCCGGGCCCGCATGAAGCTGCTCGCCATGACCAAGCAGTTGCAGAACAGCGAGACCCGGGCGATCCAGAACCTCAACGTCATGGCGTCGGGCAAGGTCAATATCAAGCGGTATCGCGGCATCTTCAGACGCCATGCAGCCGATCGACTCACGTCCTACTTCATGGGCAAGGAGTGGGAAGACCCGAAGAAGAAGAAAAAGTAGCTCACCCATGCAATGGCGGGACGTACCAGTTCGAATCGGCCTCGCGGCGATGCTGACGTCATCGGCAGCGTGGGGCGCGCCTCGGCAGGTCGACGTGAGCAGCGGCGTGCGACGGGCGATTCACGTCCTTGTCGTCGAAGCCCGCGCCGCCTGGGACGACCGGCAGGACTGGCCCCGCACCGAGGCCGACTTCGCCGAGCATGCCGAGCTCGTACTTTCTCCGCACGAAATCTTCCACGCCCTGGGCGAGCAGTTGCACGACAGCCGGCCGATCGACGGTTATGTCAAGTGGCAACTGCTCAGCTACGCCAACGACCTCGGCGACGCGAGCGAGACACAGTTCAAGTCGCTGCTCGGGGCGTTGCCCGACTACGTCGCGCCGCCGCGGGCGAGCGTGGATCGCAAGCCCGGCCGAGGCGGCCGTGCTTACATCGCCATCGTGCGCCAGCAGGCCTTCGTAGCCGACCTCGAACCCGTGGTCGGGGCGAACTCCGTCGCGTTCAAGCCGGTGATCGGCGTGGTGACCACGGGCGTGGCGCTCGACGTGGAAGGCGCGGCCGAGGTTCGCCGCACCATCGCCCGGCGCGTGGCCGGGATCAATCGCGAACATGAGCGGACACTCGCCCTCGTGCGAAAGGTCAACGAACCGATCCGTGCGTACCGCGATGCGATCGCGGCGGGGATTCCCGAGCGGATGCCCGCGCTGCGTCTTGCCGTGATGATCGAGGACCTCGAAGCCCGGATCGTCGCCGGCGAGCCGAGCTTTGCCGACGTCGCCGAGCGTCTGCTCGCCGAGGCGGACCGCGCGGATCGGCGGGGCGTGTTGTCACCGGGCCAGCGAGAAAAGCTTGTTGCCTTGTTTCAGGAGGCGAGCCAGGCGCGATTCGTCCGGGCGGAGGCGTTCCACGCTGACTTCACCCGTCGCGAGGCGCGGATTCTCGTCGACCGCACCGCTCTCGGGCTCGGCGACGAGACGATGCGACGCGCGATGGCGTATCTCCAGGGCCTGCGATCTGCGTCGGCTTCGCCATGACCCGCCCTTCCCCATCGACAACCGATCTCACCCGCTATCACCGGCAGATGCTCTTCGCCGATCTCGGCGAAGCCGGTCAGCGCCGCCTGCTCAACCGCCACGCGCTCATCGTCGGCTGCGGGGCGCTCGGGACGATGATCGCCCAGTCGTTGTGCCGGGCGGGCGTGGGCCGGCTGACCATCGTGGATCGCGATGTGGTGGAACTGACCAACCTTCAGCGACAGGTGCTGTTCGATGAGCGCGATGCGGCGGAGGGGATGCCGAAAGCCGAAGTCGCCGCGCGGCGGCTGGCGGAGATCAATCGACAGGTGACCGTCGACGCCCACGCGGCCGACTTCAGTCCGCGCAATGCCGAGACGCTCGGCGTCGACGCCGACGTGATCGTCGACGGCACGGACAACTTCGAGACGCGGTTTCTGCTCAACGACCTGGCGGTGAAGACGAGCCGGCCGTACGTCTACGCCGGCGTGGTCGCGGCCCGGGGCACGGCGTTCACCGTGCTGCCCCACACGCCCGGCGGCGAGACGCCTTGGGAGCAGGCGGGGCGGGCGACGCCGTGCCTGCGGTGCGTGCTCAACGGCGCTCCGGTGCCGGGAACGACGGAGACGTGCGACACGGCGGGCGTGCTCGGGGCGGCGGTGACCTTCGTGGCCAGCCGACAGGCGACTGAAGCGCTGAAAGCACTGCTCGGCGCGTTCGAGCGGATCGAGCCCGCGATGTGGGTGGTGGATCTGTGGTCGAACGAGATGCGTCGGTTCGATGTCCGCGGCGCGTACGAGCCCGGCGCCTGCGTGTGCTGCGGCGAGCGGAAGTTCGAGTATCTCGAAGGCCGCGGCGCCTCAGCGACGACGCAGTTGTGCGGCCGGGATGCGGTACAGGTAACGCCGAGCGACCGCCCCACCGCTTCGATCGATCTCGATGCGATCGCCGCGCGGCTCGGCGAGCACGGCGAGGTCCGCCGCACGAAGTTCATGGTGCGCGTCGACCTTGTCGACGCCGGCCGGCCGCTGCGCTTGACCGTCTTTCCCGACGGGCGAACCATCGTGCACGGCACGGACGAGCCGAGCGCGGCCCGGGCGGTGTGCGCCCGGTACCTCGGAATGTGACATTCGCCGATGACGATCTACCTCGACAACGCGGCGACGAGTTGGCCAAAGGCGTCCGGCGTGGCCGAGGCGATGGCGACGATGCTCCAGCGCGGGCCGATGAACCCCGGCCGGTCGAGCTACCGCGGGGCCGTCGCCGTCGAGCGGATGATCGAGGGGCTACGGTCGAAGCTGGCTCGCCTGTTCGAAGCCGACGATCCCGACCACATCATCTTCACCCTCAACGGGACGGACGCGCTGAACATGGCGATCAAGGGCGCCGTCGCCGCGGCGAACGTCGATCGCCCGCACGTGGTCACCACCGTGCTCGAGCACAACTCCGTCGGCCGGCCGCTGCGGTCGCTCCGACAGGCCGGCCGCATCGAACTGACTACGCTCGACTGCGACGAGGCGGGCTGCGTCGATCCGGATGCGGTGCGCACCGCCCTCCGGTCGGACACGCGACTGGTCGCGGTCACCCACGCTTCCAACGTCACCGGCGTGATTCAGCCGATCGAGGAGATCGGCCGCCGCGTGGCCGAGACGGACGCCCTGCTGCTCGTCGACGCGGCGCAGACCGCGGGCGTGCTGCCGATTTCGATGCGCGACGTGCCGGTCGATCTGCTCGCCACGCCGGGGCACAAAGGGCTGCTCGGCCCGCCGGGCACGGGGCTGCTGGTGGTGGGCGAGCGGGCGGCGACGTTACCGCCGTGGCGGGAAGGCGGCACGGGCGGCGACTCCTCGCACCCGGTGCAGCCGAGCGAGTATCCCCATCGCCTGGAAGCCGGCACGCCGAACGTGGTCGGTCTCGCCGGCCTCGACGCCGCGGTGGATCACCTCGCGACCCGCCCGGCCGGCGAAGCGCTCACCCACGAACGAACGCTTTGCCACATGCTCATCGGTCGGCTCGCCTTCGACGAACCATTTCGATTGCTCGGCGCCACAGACGGAGAGCACCGTGTCGGCGTGGTGAGCTTCGAGCTCGCGGACGTCGATGCCCGCGAGGCGGGCGTCGTGCTCGACCAGGGATTCGACATCGCGGTGCGCTGCGGCCTGCATTGCGCGCCCGGCACGCATCGGCGGTTCGGCACGTTTCCCGGCGGGGCGGTCCGCGTCTCACCAGGCCCGAACAACACGGCTGACGACATCGACGCCCTGCTCAACGCCCTCGACGAGATCGCGGCAATGGAGTAGGTTGATCGCGGCGAATCGACCGACGGTTGCCTGATTCGAGATGTTGAGCGTATCGCCTGCGAGTCTCCGGTGTCGCACCTGCGATGGACAGACGAGACCACGGCAACGAGCGGCGTTTGACCGTGATTCTCCCGGCGTCGGCCGAACACGGGCAGGCAATGCTCGTCGTCGCCAGCCGCCACTTGCCCATGGCACAAGACGCCTCGATCAGGAATGCGGCTGCCACTCACGACCATCACGAGGTGACTATCCCATGCTGAACATGCTCCACCGATTCCGTTGTCAGGTTCTGGTCCTGCTGACGATTTTTCTCGCGCCCGGCGTCGTTCGCGCCCAGGCGCTCCAGACGCATCTCGCGCCCGATGATTTCGATCCCGACGCCACGGCGGTCTGGGTCGAGGGCGAGACGCAACATGACGTGACGTTCGATGCGAATCGCCCGGACCGCAATCTTCCACCATGGGTTTTCTGGACGGCGAGCACGCAGCCGGGCCATTCCGGCTGGAGATTCGGCGAGACGTCCGACCCCGGCCCGCGGCACTTGCGCATCGGGTTCACGGAGCCGACCGGGATCGGCACGGTCATCGTTCGCGGCAACGTGACCCTGAGCGTCCTCAAAACCGACGCGGCCTACCCGGGCGATCTCGGCAACGACGATCACTGGCAGCCGGCAAAGCGGCTGCGCGAGGCGGAGATCGGCGTTTGGGTCCTGCCGCCGAACACGCGGACCCGCGCTCTGCGTTTCACCGCCGACGAAGCGCCCCACCCCACCGCGGTGAATTACGCCGGCCACATCGCCGGCGTGTACGTCCTGCCTGAGCGATACGTGAACATCGCCCCCGCCGCGGCGGTGATCACCAGCCACAGCATGGACGAAGCGGCTCGCGTCGTGAACGGCCGGCAGGAAAGCTGGTGGGACCCGTGGGACACCGGGCGCAGCGGCGCGGAGTATCCCGTCTCGCCCGAGCATCCGCAGTGGGTGATGCTCTACTGGCCGCAGCCGGTGGACGTGGCCGGCGTCGCAACGCTGTGGGCCGGCTTCGGCGACGCCGAGGTGCAGGTCTACTCCGGCCCGGACGACCGCCATCCGCGTGAAGCCCCGCCGGCCCACTGGCGCACGCTCGATCGACGCACATTCAAGCACTACTACCCCACGGGCCTGCCCATCGTCTCCGTCGGCTTCGATCAACCGGCGACCACCCGGGCCGTGCGAATCCGCATGCTCGGCCCGGCGGCGGAGTACAGCCACGTCCGCGGCAAAACCGCCGACGGCAATCGCGTCTGGCTCGGGGAACTGCTCGCCCTGCACGCGATCGGCCACGAGCCGGCCGAGACCGTGAAGCTGCCGGGCGATGAACTCGCCCTGCATCCGCCGATCCCGATCCACTTCACGTTGAAACGCGACGCCCACGTCACCCTCGCCATCGACGACGCCGACGGCAAGCGGGTGCGGAACCTGATCACCGCCCAGCCGTTCAAGGCCGGCGAACACACCGTCTGGTGGGACGGGCTCGATGAGAGCGGGCGGGTGAAAGAGCAATACCACGGCATCTACCAGGTACAGGGCAAGCTCGTCGAGCCGGGCGAGTACCGCGTGCGCGGGCTCATGCGCGATCCGGTCGAGCTGGGCTACGAGTTCACGGTGTACAACGCCGGCTCGCCGCCGTGGCTGACCGGCGACCAGACCGGCGGCTGGCTGGCCGACCACTCGCCGCCCATCGACACGCTCTACGTGCCCGGCGACGAGCCGGGCGACCCCGGTCGCCTGCTCATCTCCGCTCACGTGGCCGAAGCGGGGCACGGGCTGATCGCGGTCGACCTCGAAGGCCGCAAGCAATGGGGCGTGCGCTGGATCGGCGGGCACTGGACGGGGGCGACGCATCTCGCCCGCGACGCCGGAGACGACGCCATCGCCGAGCATTACGCCTACACCGGCGCCGGCTGGCGCGTCGACACCGACCGCAGCAAGGGCGAAGTGCGGCTCATGGCCCTGACCGAGCAGGGCGCCGAGACGGTGGTCAAGCACCGCGTGGACAGCCGGAAGCTGGCCGACATCGGCGGCCTCGCCGTTCACAACGGGCTGATCGCCGCGTCGCTGCCGAACGCCGGCGCGCTGTTGCTGGTCGACGCCCGCACGAAGGCGGTGGTGGGCGAGCATGAACTGGCCAATGCGCGGGGCCTGGCGTTTGACGGTGACGGGCGTCTGCTCGCCGCCGTCGGCAAGCGGCTCCTGCGGATGACCGTGACTCGCGAGGGCAAGCGGATCGCCCTCGGCGAGGCCGAGGTGCTCACCGACGATCTCGTCGAGCCGCAGCGCCTGGCGCTGGACGAGGAGGCGAACATCTACGTCAGCGAAGCCGGCGACCGCCACCAGGTGCGCGTGCTCGATGCCGAGGGGCGGCCGATTCGTCGGATCGGCAAGGCCGGCGGCCCGCAACTCGGCCGGTACGACGAGCAGCGCATGCACAACCCGCGCGGCATCACCGTTACGCCCGACGGCCGGGTCTGGGTCGCCGAACACGATCCCGCCCCCAAGCGGGTGAGCGTGTGGACGCGCGACGGCGAATTTGTGCGCGGCTTCTACGGACCGTCGAAGTACGGCGGCGGGGGGAACATCGATCCGCAAGACCGCAGCCGCTTCTACTACGTCCGCGGCATGTCCGGGATGGAATTCCACATCGACTGGGCAACCGGCGACTGGCGACTGCACCGCGTCTACTACCGCGCCGGAGGCGACCGGCTTACCCTCGGCGGCCGACAGGGTAGCGTCGCCCCGCAGCAGCCGATCTACCACGACGGCCGGCAGTACATGACCAACGTGTTCAACATGAGCCCGACCGGCGGCGCGACGATCGCCGGGCTGTGGATGATGGACGACGACGTCGCCCGCCCCGTGGCGGCGATCGGCTCGCCCGCGGCGTGGAACATCTTCGATCGCGAGGACCTGAAGGACCTCGTCGACGAGAAGGCCGGCCGGCGCAAGCAGCTCTTCGCCTGGTCGGACCTCA
>CAYFQS010000141.1:0-8521 GCA_964345245.1 uncultured Planctomycetaceae bacterium
GACATTCCGGTGGAGTTGTATGACGCGGTGCGGGAGCTGCATCCGAAGAGCCGCCCGCCCTTCCGGGCCCGCTGCTTCGACGTGCAGATCGTCGGCGGAATGGTGCTCTACGAGGGGACGATCGCCGAGATGAAGACGGGCGAGGGCAAGACGATCGTCGCCCCGCTCGCGTGCTTCATGGCCGCGGTCGAGGGCATGCAGTGCCACGTGGTCACGGTCAACGATTACCTCGTGCAGCGCGACCGCGACTGGGTTTTCCCCGCCTTCCACAAGCTGGGCATGACGGTCGGCGCGATCCACCCGAACCACATGCAGCCGCCGGAAAAGAAGAAGGAGGCCTACGACTGCGACGTGGTGTACGGCACGAACAGCGAGTTCGGCTTCGACTACCTTCGGGACAACATGAAGCTCAGCGCCGCCGAGCAGGTGCAGAAGCGGCGGGACTTCTGCATCGTCGACGAGATCGACTCGATCCTCGTCGACGAGGCCCGCACGCCGCTGATCATTTCCGGCCCGGCGCGGGACGACGCCCCGCAGTACACCCAGGCCAACAGCGTCGCCGAGCAGCTCGTGGCCAAGCAGCGGTCGGCGAACCAGGAGACGGCCAGGGTCCTGGGCAAGGACGGGTTCCTCGAGGAGGCGGCGAAGGCGAACAAGGTCGCCCCCGCGGCGATCGAGAAGATCGTCACCAAGTTCCGCGACCTCGGGCCCGAGTTCCTCGACGAGAAAGAAGCCGACCAGATCGGCCACACGCAATACTACGTCGTCCGCCGGGAGCAGAAGCAGGCGAACATGACCGCGCTCGGCGTCGAGGAGGCCCAGAAGATCGTCGGCACCCGGTTCTACGTCGTGGGCAACGACATGGGCTGGGACCACCTGATCAACAACGCCCTCCGCGCCCACACCGTCTACGAGAAAGACCGGGAGTACGTGGTCAAGGACGGCGAGGTGGTGATCGTGGACGAGTTCACCGGCCGGCTCATGGTCGGGCGGCAGTGGTCCGACGGGCTGCACCAGGCGGTCGAGGCCAAGGAGGCCCGCAACGGCGTGAAGATCAAGCAGGAGACCCAGACCCTCGCCACCATCACGATCCAGAACTTCTTCAAGCTCTACAAGCGGCTGGCAGGGATGACGGGCACCGCGGTGACCGAGGCCCAGGAGTTCCACGAGATTTACCAGCTCGACGCCGCCGCCGTACCGACCAACGTGCCCGTGATCCGCGACGACGCGAACGACCTGATTTTCCTGAACGAGAAGTCGAAGTGGGACGCGATCATCGACGAAATCCGAATGCACGCTGAGGCCGGCCGACCGGTGCTCGTGGGCACCACGAGCGTGGACAAGTCGGAGATGCTCGGGCAGATGCTGACCAAGCGGTGCGGGCTGGAGCACGAGGTGCTCAACGCCAAGCAGCACGAGCGTGAAGCGCACATCGTGGCCAAGGCGGGCCAGCAGCACACCGACAATCGCGGCCGGCAGGTGGGCAACGTGACCCTGTCGACCAACATGGCCGGCCGCGGCACCGACATCCGCCTCGCCCCCGAAGTGCTCTGGGAGGTCGTCGACGCCCGGGACCTGCCGGGCGAAAAGGGCGTGAAGCAGTACACCATCCGCCAGCAGGCCTCGGGCGAAGAGCAGACGTTCAAGAGCACCGACCCGCGGACCCAGGTGTACCAGGTCGACCGGGGCGACAAGATCGTGGGCGGGCTGCACGTGGTCGGCACCGAGCGGCACGAATCCCGGCGCATCGACAACCAGCTCCGCGGCCGGGCCGGACGCCAGGGCGACCCCGGCTCCTCCCGCTTCTTCATCTCCATGGAAGACGACCTGATGAAGATGTTCGCGGGCAAGTCGACCATGAAGGCGTTGAACATGCTCGGCATGACCGACGACGACGCCCTCGAACACAAGTGGATCACCCGCAGCGTCGAACGCGCCCAGCGCAAGGTCGAGGAGCGGAACTTCCAGGTCCGCAAGAATCTGCTCGAGTACGACGAGGTCATGGACTACCAGCGCGGCGCCTTCTACGGCACCCGCCAGAACGCCCTGGAAGGCCGGGGCACCAAGGAGATGATCTTCGACTACATCGCCGAGGCGGTGGAGGACGCGGTCGCGCACTATCTCGATCCGGACTACGCGGCCTCGCAGGTGGCCGAGGCGGTGCGGCAGATGCTGCACGTGACCATCGACGCGCGGAAGCTGCGGGGCGAGAAGCTGTCGGACGTGGAGGGCCAGATCCGCTCCGACGCCAAGGCCGAGATGCGCAGCGAGGTTGAGAACTCGCTTGGCGAGTACATGGACCCGACCCTCGAACCCGAAGAATGGGACCTGAGCGGGCTGTCGAGCTGGGCGATGAGCCGCTTCCAGGTCGACCTGAAGCAGTCCAGGTTGCGCGAGATGGAGCCGCCCGAGGTGGCCGAGCAGCTCACCGAGGCGGCGCACGAGCAGATCGAAAAGCGGTCCCTGGAGGGGCTGGCCCGGTTCTACGAACGCGATTACGCCGAGAGCGAACTCGCCGAATGGGCCCAGCGGAAGTTCGGGCTCGAACTCAACATCGAAGACCTGCGGGAGAAATCCAACGAGCGCGATGAGGACCGCCAGCAGCGGGTGGCGGAATACATCTTCAACAAGGCCCGCGAGCAGTACGCGCGGCGGGAGATCGAGTACCCGGTGCAGTTCGTCATGGACACGCTGGCCGGGGCGGCCCAGCAGGGTGCCGAGGCCGGGGCGTGGGCGGCGGACCAGCTCGTCCGCTGGTCGAAGAACCGCTTCGACATCGACTGGGACGCCCAGACGCTCTCCCGCATGACCGGCGACGAGATCTACGAGCAGCTCGTCAGCGCGTCCGAGCAGTGGAACAACGGGAAGCTCGACCAGTGGGTGGAGCAGACGGTCAGCGGCAACCCGAGCGACGAGGCGCTCATCGACCGCTTCGGCGATCGCTGGGGCGTGGCGCTGGACGGCGAGGCGCTCGCCGAGGCCGAGGACAAGGCCGAGCTCGTGCGGGATCGCGCCCGCGAGATTCTCCGCACCGAGCTGACGCAGCTCGAGCGGTACGTGCTGCTGCAGATTCTGGACCAGACGTGGAAGGACCATCTCTACGCGATGGACCAGCTCAAGGACGCCATCGGGCTTCAGGCGTATGCCGAGAAGGACCCGAAGGTGATGTACAAGTCCGAGGGCGCGCGGATGTTCCAGGAGATGCTCAAGACGGTGCGGGACAAGGTGACGGACCTGATCTTCCGCGCCCGGCTGACCGCGAACGTTCAGATGCGCAACGCCTACGCCGAGCAGACCGCCTCGCACGAACACACGGACACGACGGGCGTGAACGCCTCGGCCATGGCGGATGCGGGCACGGCAGAACAGCAGGAAGACCTCGCCGCGGCCGACCGGGCCGGCGGCGGCGAGCGGCAGGTCACCCAGACCATCCGCCGCCGCCAACCCAAGGTCGGCCGCAACGATCCCTGCCCCTGCGGCAGTGGCAAGAAGTACAAACAGTGCTGTGGCAAGTGAGCCGCCGCCGATAGCCCCGGTTATCCGTCACAGAGCGACTTTGTCGCTTCGCGCCGTGGGTGCGGCTCGCTCAAGCGAGCCGCGCCGGGCTACTTCACTCGTGTCATGTCCAAGCGGGCGACGAACTGATCCGCGACCTGCCGGATGCCCTCACCGGTGACCACGGCCGGGCTGACTTTGCCGGGCAGCGGGCCGGCGAGGCGGCCAGGCGGGGTCCACGTCTCGCCCCAACGGTTCGTGATCGGCGATGTCATGGCTGCTGCTCAGAATTGCACCCGCGAGCGGAACTCGTGCCGGCCGGACGCGCCAACCTTCACCCGGTACAGCGTGCCGTCCACCGTGTCGGCCTCGTCCGAACCGCCCGCGGTGGTGATCCACAGTTCGTCCATTCCGTCGCCGGCGAAGATGCACGACGAGACCTTCTCGACGGGCACTTCGATCTTCTCGAGCACCTCGCCGTCGGGACTGATCTTGAACACGCCGTACCCGCCCCACCGGGCCGACCACAGGTGACCGTCGGTATCGACGGTCATGCCGTCGGGCGTGTCGTTTTCCGCCTGGAAGACCACCGTCCGGTTCGACAGCTCGCCGGTCTTGCGGTCGTAGTCGAAGCGGTGGATGGTCTTCGCGGTGGAATCGGTCCAGTACATCTGCTCCAGGTCATTGGTGAAGCCCATGCCGTTGGAGCAGCCGGTGCCGTTGACGACTTTGGTGATCGTGCCGTCGAGATCGACGCGGTAGAGCCCGCCGACGGGCTGGCCGTCCCGGCCCATGGTGCCGGCGAACACGCGGCCTTCGGGGTCGGCCATGACGTCGTTGAACCGCCCGGACTCGACGGCGAGGTCGGTCGCGACCGTCGCCGCCGTTCCCGCCGCGGGGTCGAGCCGCACGACCTTGTGATCGCCGAACAGCAGCAGCGAGCCGTCTTCGTTGAGCGTGAACCCCCCGACGAGTTCACCGTCGTAGACCTGCCGGTGCTCGCCCGTCGCGGCGTCCCAGACGAACACCCGACCGTTGGGAATGTCCTCCCAGTACAGCCGGCGGGTCCGTTCGTCCCAGAGCGGATTCTCCCCGCAAGCACAGTGGTAGTTCGCGATCGCTTCGAGTTCGGATTGGCTCATGATGACCTCACGTCGCTGATGGCATTGACGACTGACACTCTCTCCGCTGCCGCCGCCGCGGTCAACCGGCCGTGGCCGTCGGACGCGTCTCTCAAGCCGGACCACAGCGTCAGCGAAGGTCCGGATTCGATCGCGCCCGGTGCAGGACCTCTGCGGCAATGCCGACGAGCCAAGCACGAAGACTACAAAGGCGAGAAGATTACGGAACTCCTTCCTGCGCTCGATCCGGACCTTCGCCTGTGGCTCCGGTCCGGCTTGTGCCCGGCGTCTCCGTGATGAGCGGGTTCACCCCGCGTGCTTCGCGATCACGTCGATGAACTGCTCGCCGTAGCGATGGAGCTTCACGCGGCCGATGCCGGTGATCCCCGACAGTTCGTCGAGGGACCGCGGCTTGACCGCGGCCATCTCCATCAGCGTCGCGTCGTGGAAGACCACATACGGCGGCACCTGGTGCCGGTCGGCCAGCCGCAGACGCTCGTCCCGCAGCGCCTCGAACAGCCGCTCATCCCGCGGGTCGGCGAGCACCTCGACCGTGCGCTTCGGCTCGCGTTTCTTCTCCTTCTTTTTCGCCGGCTTCGGATCGCGGCGGAGCTTCACCGTCGTCTCGCCCTTGAGCACCGCCGGGGCGTCGGGCGTAAGCTTCAGCCCGCCGTGGCCCTCGATGTCGACCCGCACGAGCCCCGACGCGACGAGCTGACGGAACACCGACTTCCACCGCGGCGTGGAGATGTCGCGCCCGACGCCGAACGTCGGTAGCTGATCGTGCCCGAAGCGCTGAATCCGCTCGTCGGCCTCCTCGCCGCGAAGCACCTTGATGAGGTAGGTCGTGTCGAAGTGCTGGTCGGTGCGGTAGACGGCCGACAGCGCCTTCTGGGCGTCCTGCGTGCCATCGTAAGTTTCCACCGGGTTGAGGCAGGTATCGCAGTTGCCGCAGGGCTCGGCGAGCGTTTCGCCGAAGTAGGCGAGCAGCACCTGCCGGCGACAGCGGGTGGTCTCGCACAGGCCGAGCAGCGCGTCGAGTTTGTGCCGTTCGACGCGTTTGCGGGTTTCGTCGGCTTCGGAGTCGGCGATCCACTGCTGGAGCTGGGCCACGTCCTGCATGCCGTAGAGCAGCCACGCATCGGCGGGCGCGCCGTCGCGGCCGGCCCGGCCGGTCTCCTGGTAGTACGCCTCCACGCTTTTGGGCAGATCGAGATGAGCCACGAAGCGCACGTCCGGCTTGTCGATGCCCATCCCGAAGGCAATCGTCGCCACGATGATCACGCCGTCCTCGCGCAGGAAACGCTGCTGATGGGCCCGGCGTTCATCGCTTTCCATCCCGGCGTGGTAGGGCAGCGCCTTGTAGCCGTGGTCCTGCAGGAGCGCGGCGATCTCCTCGGTCTTCCGCCGGCTCATGCAGTAAACGATCCCGCAGTCGCCCTCGTGCCCGTCGCCGAGGAAGCGAAGCAGTTGCCGGCGGGTGTCGGCCTTGATGCGGATGTGGTAGCGGATGTTCGGCCGGTCGAACCCGGCGATGAACACGCGGGCGGCGTCGAGCTTGAGATTCGTGAGAATCTCCCGGCGCGTCGGTGGGTCCGCGGTCGCGGTCAGGGCCAGTCGCGGAATGCCCCGATACCGATCGGCGAACACGGCGAGCTTCCGGTACTCCGGCCGAAAGTCGTGCCCCCACTGCGAAACGCAGTGCGCCTCGTCGATCGCGAACAGGGCGATGGGCGCGCGGTCGAGCAGACCCAGGAACCGCTCGGTGAGCAGCCGCTCCGGCGAGACGTAGAGCAGGTCGAGGTTGCCCCGCATGGCGACGCGCTCGTTGTGCCGGGCGTGCTCGGCGGGCATGGCGGAGTTTGTCGCCGCGGCCCGGACGCCGAGCTCCCGCAGTGCGCTGACCTGGTCCTGCATCAGGGCCAGCAGCGGCGAGATCACGATCCCCACGCCCTCGCGGGCGATGGCGGGCATCTGGTAGCACAGCGACTTGCCCCCGCCGGTCGGCATGATCACCAGCCCGTCGCCCCCGGACATGACCTGGTTGATGATCGCCTCCTGCTCCCCGCGGAAGGCGTGATAGCCGAAGACCCGCTCGAGGATTTCATGAGGATCGCCCACGCCGAGACGATATCGAAGTCGCGCCCGCCGGACAACGGCGCGATCCCGCGCCTCGGCGCGACCTCGCTTCAGCGAGGCGCGCACCCGTTTGGCCCCTGACCGCGCCTCCTGCCTGAAGAGAAGCAGCCGCCCTCACACGAAATCCGTCGGTTCCGTCGCGGGCAGGGCCGTGGGCGACGCCTCGCCCACGGTGAATTCGCCGGTATCCGGACCTTCGCTGATGCTACGGTCCGGCTTGTGGAAACCGGACAGATCGTCGAATCACCCGATCGCCCTCTCCAACGCTTGCTACAATCCGCCCATGAAAGCGGTAATCCTTTCCATCGGCGACGAGCTCGTCCTCGGGCAGACGGTCGACACAAACGGGGCGTGGTTGAGCGCGCAGCTCGCCCGGCGCGGAATTCCGACGCTGTTCCACAAGACCATCGCCGACGACGGGGCGGAGATCGCGCTGGCGATCGCCGAGGCGGCGGAGAAGGCCGAGATCGTGATCAGCAGCGGCGGGCTTGGGCCGACCGAAGACGACCTGACTCGCTTCGCCCTTGCCGACGTGATGGGCGTCAAGCTTGTCGAGGACGAGCCGTCGGTGCGGCACATCGCCGAGTTCTTCCGCCGGCGTGACCGCGTGATGCCCGAGCGGAACAAGGTGCAGGCGATGTGCCCGGCCGGGGCGGAGATGCTGGAAACCCCCGCCGGCACCGCGCCGGGCATCCGGGCCCGGCTCCACGATGCCGACTGCTACTTCGTGCCCGGCGTGCCACGGGAGATGCGGGTGCTCTTCGAGCGACACATCGTCCCCGCCCTGCCGCCGGCGTCGGGCTGGACGATCCTCTCGAGCACGATCCACACCTTCGGCAAGGGCGAATCGGACGTCGCCGAGCTGCTGGGCGACCTCATGGACCGCGCTCGCAACCCCAAGGTCGGCACCACCGTCGCCCGGGGGATCGTCTCGGTCCGGATTCGCAGCGAGTTCCAGACCGCCGACGAGGCCCGATCCGCCCTGGACGAGACGGCCGCGCTCGTGACCGAGCGCCTCGGCGAGCTCGTGTTCGGCCGGGATGGGCAGACCCTCGAACAGGCGGTCGGCCGACGGCTCGCCGACTCGGGCAAGTCGCTCGTCACCGCGGAAAGCTGCACCGGCGGGCTGGTCGGGAAGTACCTGACCGACATTGCCGGTTCCAGCGACTACTACCTCGGCGGATGGGTGACCTACACCTGTGAAGCGAAGCAGCGCGAGCTCGGCGTCCCGGCCGACCTGCTCCAGCAGCACGGGGCGGTAAGCGAGCCGGTCGCCCGGGCCATGGCGGAAGGGGCGCTGCGGGAAAGCGACGCGGACTACGCGCTGGCGATCACCGGCATCGCCGGCCCCGGCGGCGGGACGGACAAGAAACCCGTCGGCCTCGTGTGGTTCGCCCTCGGCGAGCGCGACGGCGAGCGGATCGACGTCAACGCGGAGAAACACGTCTTCCCCGGCGATCGACCCATGGTCCGCGACCGCGCCGCCCGTACCGCCCTGAACATGCTCCGCCTCCGCCTGCTCGGCTGACGTGGGCGATGTGGCCAGACAACGGAAATGCGAAGGCACGAAGGGGGCCAAGCCCGGTCATGGACGGGGAGCGGAGCGAGCCGGCCCTGGCCGGAATTCGGGGACGCGGAAGAGACGGAGAGACGGAGAGACGGAGAGGCGGAGAGGCGGAGAGGCGGAGTTTCGTGTCTTCGTGATTGAATCGCTGATCGTCGGTGAAGCGCGACTTACAGGCCGACGACGCTGAAGCCGCAGTCAA
>CAYFQS010000142.1:0-8516 GCA_964345245.1 uncultured Planctomycetaceae bacterium
CGGAGATGGACGACGAGCCGGGCTACGACGAAGTGAACGCCGTGGCCGAGCGGCTGATCGACGAGTTCACCGATGGCCAGTACGACGCGGTGCACGTGGCGTACATGAAGTTCATCTCGACCTCGAAGCAGTCGCCGGTGGTGGAGACGCTGCTGCCGGCCGAACCGCCCGAGGCGGACGACGACGAGGCCCCGGCAGAGGAAGTGATCTACGACTTCAGCCCCGACCCGGCGACGCTGCTGAACGAGCTGCTGCCGATCACGGTGAAGACGCGGCTGTTCCAGTTCTTCAACGACGCCGCGGTCAGCGAGCACGTGGCTCGCATGGTGGCGATGAAGACGGCGACCGACAACGCCGACGAGATGCAGTCGACGCTGACCCGTCGGTTCAACCGGGCGCGGCAGACGCAGATCACCAACGCACTGATCGAGGTGGTCACCGGCGCCCAGGCGGTGGCGTAAGGGCCGCAGCGCGCGGCACGCCGCGCGCATCTTCAGTCAGGACACGATGGACATCTACCTCGACCACGAGCCGTTCGAGACCGACCAGACGACGCTGGCCGGCGTTCTCGACGCGGCGCAGCAACACCTCGCCGGCGGCGATCGGCTGGTGGTGGAAGTGCGCCTCGACGGCGACCCGCTGTCGGAAGAGGACATCATCGACCGCCGGGACGAAGCCATCGACGTCGAAGAGCTTCAGCTGATCACCGCCGACCCGATCGACCTGGCGATGCAGACGCTCGTCGAAGTGCGTGAGGCGCTGGTCGCGTCGCGCGAGGACCACGAGCAGGCGGCCCGGCTGCTCCAGCAGGACCAGGCCGGCGAAGGCATGGAACACGTCAAGCGGGCGCTGAACACGTGGCAGCAGGCGCAGGCGGCAGTGGTGAAGACCGCCCAGCTCGCCCGCCTGGAACTCGACGGGTTGACCGTCAACGAGCGTCCGGCCGGCAAGGTCGTCGACGAACTGCGCGAGCGGCTGGAAGCGGTGCGAAACGCCCTGGTCTCCAACGACTGGGTCGGGCTGGCCGACGCGTTCGAGTATGAGCTGACCGAATCCATCGACACGTGGAGCGAGATGCTCGACGAACTGGGCGGAGAACTGGAACGCCGCCGGGCGGACTGATCGGAGCGGGGACCATGGGCGACGAGATCGACCAGATCATGGAGCGGGCGAGCCAGGCGCTGGTGAAGACCGATTACCTGGCGTGCGAGCGGCTTTGCCTCGAGGCGTTGCGGGCCTCGGAAGCGGCGAAGGATTATCAGCGCATCGCTCGGATTCTCATGCCCCTGCAGGAGGCCCGGCGACAGCGGCGGCAGAACGCGGCCGACGCGGGCGTGGCACTGCTTGGCGAACCGCGCCGGTCACCCGAAAAGATTCTCGACGAGCACTCGACCGGTTGTCTGATGCTTCTCGACCCGCCGTACACGTCGGAGGACGTCGACGTAGTGCGCCGGCTCGCCCTGGAACGGGAATGCCACGTCGAGGTGCTGCGCTTCGACCACGACGCCCTGCTCGCGGCGTTCCTCTGGCGGCTCGAGCTGCAGGGCGATGCGCACCTGGCGTCGATCCACCCCGACGCCCCGCCGCGAGACCAGGTTCGCCGGCTGATCGACGTACTCGACAAGGTGGGTGATCACGAAATCGCCCACCAGCGCCTCGCCCAGGCGGCTCGCGAAGCAACGCGGTCGACGTAACCCACCGTGATCCACACCGGGGTGCAACGGATCGCTCCCCGTAGAATATCCCCATGGCGACCTATCGCAGTGACGTTCTCGAAGACCTGGCGCGCCAGTTGGCGTTCGCGCCGGCCGAGAAACGCCGCGATCACTGCGAGGCGGCGGAGTTGCTTTACTGGCAGATCGATCCGGACCGTTCGTATCCCTACGACTTCGTGGTGTACCGAATCACCGGCTATCGACCGGACGCGGAGGAAGAGGAGATCACCCTCGCCGGCGAAGCGATCCGCCATGACCTGCCCGTCCTGGTCGAGCAGCTCAGCGAGACGCTCGGCGACACGGTCGAGGGCTACACCCCGCGCCCGCTCGATCTGGACGAGGTGTGTGACCGGCTCAACGTCAGCGCCAAGACGATCAGCCGGTATCGCAAACGCGGCCTGTTCGCCCGGCGGCTCGTGTTTCCCGGCGGGAAGAAGCGCCTGGCGTTCCTGCCGGCCAGCGTGGAGCGATTCATCGAGAACCGCGGGGAGCAGACGAAAAAAGCCGCGGGCTTCAGCCGCATCGACGAGGAGACGCGCCACGCGATCCTCACCCGGGCGAGGCGGATTCGCAGCCGCGTGGACGCCTCGATGTTCGCCGTGGCCCACCACCTCGCGCCGAAGTATGGACGATCCGTCGAGGCGGTGCGGCTCCTGCTGCTGAAGCACGATGAAAGCGACCCGCGGTTCGCGATCTTCCGTGATCGCCGGCCGCCGCTGAGCGAGCGCGAGCACCGTGTGATTTACCGCGCCTACTCCCGGGGCATCGAGGTGAGCCGCTTGTGCGAGCGGTTCGGCAAGACGCGCGACGCGATCTACCGGGCGGTGAATCTCGGCCGGGCGTACGAGCTGCGGCGGATACGGATTCACTACGTGGCGAACCCCACGTTCGACCGACCGGACGCCGAAGAGGTGATCCTCGGCTCAGCCCTGCCGCCGGAGGACGCGACGGTCGATGGCCGGCCGCTCTCGCCCGGCGACGCGCCGCTACTCGACGCGGCGAGCGAGCGGAAATTGTTCGTGCGATACAACTACCTCAAACATCGGGCGATTCGGGTTCGCGGACAGCTCGATCCGCATCGCCCGAAGTCGACCGACCTCGATGCGATCGAGACGTACCTGCGCCGGGCCGCGACGATCAAGAACCGGATCATGCGGGCGAATCATCGGCTGGTCGTCTCGGTGGCACGGCAACACCATGCCGAGTTGGGCGCGTCGGGCGAGCGTTCGCTGGATGAGTGGATCAGCGAAGGCCACCGGGTGTTGGCGCGGGCGGTGGAATCCTTCGACGTGGCGAAGGGCAATCGCTTCTCGACCTATCTCACCTGGGCGCTGATGCGGCAGTTCGCATGGGCGGAATCGGCGCGTTCCGAGGCGGTCTCGCTGGACTCGCCCGCCGCCCGCGCGGATGCCGGGTTCATCACCCGCGACACCGCGAGCGCCGAGGAGGCGGACACCGAGCAGGATCGTCACACGCTCGATCAACTGTTCACGGTGCTCGACGATCGCGAGCGACGCGTGGTCTCGCAGCACTTCGGGCTTCCGGCCGAGGGCGACGACGAATCGGGCCCGCACACGCTGGCCGAAATCGCCGACCGGCTCGGCATCTCCACCGAACGGGCGAGACAGATCGAGCACCGCGCGATCGCGAAACTCCGTCAGCGGGCGCGGAAACTGGAACTGCCGCTGCCCACCGTGGAAGGCCCGGGCCGGTGAGGCGGAAAGCAGAAAGCAGAAAGCAGAAAGCAGAAGGCACGGAGGCACGGAGACACGGAGGCGCGGAGGGGAAAGGCGGAAGGCGCGGGGGGCAGAGCAAGCAAGCCCGTTGCTGGCCGGCGTAAACGACCGCAATGAAGATTGACTCGCGAGACTACGTTCCGACGACGACCACGCCGATGCGGGTGCGGTACGTGCTGCGCCGGGTGGTGCTCGTGGGGCTGCTGTGCCTGACGGTGTTGGCGGAGCGTGGTTTTGCGGAGCGGCCGCTGCCGGTGTCCATGATCCGCGGCCTGCAGGCACTGCTCATGGCGGCGTACCTCGCCTACGCAGTCCACCGGGTATGGGTCGCGCCCCGGGCGTGGGCGAAGCTCCGTGCCGGATGGATCGACTGGGCCTTCGTGCTCGTCGCGGTCGTGGCCATGATTGCCGCTCCGCTGGTTCACCGGCCGTGGCATGCGGGCAGGGCGTGGCAGATCGCGGAGGTCGCGGTCGCCCTGATGTTCGGCTTTCAGTTGCTGCGGCTGTACGTGGCGGCGATCCGCGCGGTGAAGCGGCCGTCGCTCGCCCTGCCCATCGGATTCCTCGGATTGATCGCGCTGGGCACGCTGCTGCTCAGCGTGCCCGCCGCCGTCCCGGCCGACCAACCCATAAGCTGGCTTGACGCTCTGTTCACCGCCACCAGCGCGGTGTGCGTGACCGGCCTCATCGTCCGCGACACCGCCACCGAGTTCACCCGCTACGGGCAGTCGGTCATCCTCGGGCTGATCCAACTCGGCGGGCTGGGCATCACGATCTTCGGCTCGATGCTCGCGGTGCTGATCGGCAGCCGCATGACCGTCGGCGAAACACAGATATTCCAGTCCACCGCCGCCCGGCGGTACGCGATCAGCGCCACGCAGCTCGTGATGTTCGTGCTCGGGTTCACGCTGATCGCCGAGGCCCTCGGCGCGGGGTTGATGTTCGCGCTGTGGCCGGCTGGCGGGGAGTGGACCGAGCGGGGATTCCACTCGCTGTTCCATAGCGTCAGCGCGTTCTGCAACGCCGGGTTCTCCACGCGGACCGACAGCATTGTCATTTTCCGCGATCACGCCGGCGCGCTCGGCCTTTTCGCCGGGCTCATCGTGCTCGGCGGGCTCGGCTTTCCCGTCCTGTTCGATCTCTACCGGGCCGGTCGAGACGCAGTTCGCCGCCGACGGCAAAACGCCGCCCGGCTGTCCCTGCACTCGAAGATCGTGCTGCTCACCACGGCGGGACTGCTCGTCGGCGGGGCGGGGCTGATCTTCATCTCGCAGGTGCTGCCGCATTTCTACGACTGGATGAACCTCGGCCAGACGGCGCATGCGCCCCGGACACCCCTCGACGCCGCCGCGCTGATTCAGCACGTGAAGGACTCGGTGTTTCACTCGGTCACCGCCCGCACCGCGGGGTTCAACTCGATGCCCATGGACGAACTGCGACCGGGCGGTTCGCTGACGCTCATGGGACTGATGCTGATCGGCGGGTCGCCGGCCTCCACGGCCGGGGGCGTGAAGACGGTGGTGCTCGGCGTGCTGGTGCTGGAGTTGATCGCGACGCTTCGCAATCGGCCGACGCCGGAGCTGTTCCACCGCTCGATGCCGGCCAACATCGTGCACCAGGCCGCGGCCCTCGCCCTGCTGTTTCTGCTCATGGTCGCGGTGGCGACGGCGGGGCTGTGCCTCAGTGAATCGGCGGGCCTGCACGAACTGCTCTTCGAGGCGATCAGCGCCTCAGCGACGGTGGGACTTTCGCACGGCGTAACGGCCGAGCTGAGCTCGCCGGGCAAACTGGTGATCATCCTGTGCATGTTCCTCGGGCGGACCGGGCCGCTCGTGGTGCTCACCGCCTTGGTCGCCCGTCGCGCCCCGGCCCGGCTCTATCGCTATCCCACGGAAGCGGTGGTGCTCGGATGAGCGAGACCCGCACACAACTTCGCCCCCCCTTCGCCGCCGGACAGGCGGCGCTCGTCGCGGCGTACAGCACCTTGCCCACGGCGATGGTCGCCTGCGCGGTGGTCGAGTACGGATGTCTTGTCACTGACCACACGGCGATCGGCCTGCGATTCGGTCAACTGCTCTGCCTTGCCGTCTACGCAGTCATCCTCGCCCGGACGCGGAAATACGACAGCTACGTCTGGTCGCCGCTCGGGTCGCGCTGGATCGAATGGGCACTGGTCGGCACGGCGATGATCGCCTTCGCGATCGCCCCCCTCTCCCATGGGAGTTGGGCGGACGGCCCGTGGTGGATCGCGTGGCACGTCGCCCTCGTGGCGTTGATGGGCTGCCAGTGGCTCGCCCTCGGCTTGCGGATCGCCCGGCGGTGGCTGCAGCCCGGGCGTCTGCTCGGCATCGGTCTGGTCGTGATGATCCTGATCGGGGCGGGGCTGCTCATGCTGCCGGGGGCCACGCCGGCCGGCGATCCGATCCACTGGCTCGACGCGCTGGCGACCTCGACCGGCGCGATCTGCACCACCGCCCTTGTCGTGCGCGACACCGCCACCCGCTTCACCGAGTTCGGACAGATCGTGCTCATCGGTCTCATGCAGGTCGGCGGGCTGATCATGCTGATCTTCGGGTCGATCCTGGCCCTCATGGCGGGGCAGGCCTTCGCCGGCCGGCAGACGTCGATCACCCGCGAGTTGCTCGGCGGGTCGGCCGAGGATGCCGTGCGCCACCTGCCGAACGTCGTGCGCTTCGCTGTGGGCGCCGGCCTGCTGTTCGAGTTGCTTGGCGTCGGCGGCATCCTGCTGACCATGTCCGGCGAGCCGATCGGTCGCTCGCCGCTGCTCATCGCCCTGTTCGATGCCGTCAGCGCCCTGATGAACGCAGGGCTTCACCTCGGCAGCACGCGCGATATCGCCGGCCAGGCAATTACGGGCCAACTCGTGATCGCGCCGCTGGTCATCATCGGCTCGCTCGGGCTGCCGGTGCTCTACGCGCTCTATCGCGTCGTGCGGGATCGCGTGGGCCGGCGCGACCGCGGTGTTGCCGGCCGGTTGAATCTGCACAGCCGGCTTGTGCTCGCGACCACACTGGGCGTGTACATCGTCGGGGCCGTGGTGCTCTCGGTGATCCTGATTGTCGACCGGCCCGGCGGAACGATCGTCGAGCAGGTGGCCGACGCCGGCTGGCTCGCCGCGACGCGGACGACCGGCTTCGCTTCGGCAACGGCCCACGAGATGACCGCCGCCGAGCAATTCGTCATGTGGCCGCTCATGCTGATCGGCGGCTCGCCGGGCTCGCCGACCGGCGGGCTCAGGACGCTTACGCTCGCCCTGCTGATCCTCTCGGCCGCGGCCACGCTTCGCCGGCGCTCGGAACCCGAGGCCTTCGGCCGAACGCTCCCCGCGGAGACGATGCGGCTGGCGTCGGTGATGCTCGTGATCGCCCTGGCGTTGCCGCTGACCGCCGGGCTGCTGCTGAGCTGGAGCGAGGCCGCGCCCCTCGGTAAGCTGCTCTTCGAAGCCATCAGCGCCTCGGCCAACAGCGGACTCGGGCTCGGCGTGACGGCCGGCTTGACGAGCTTCGGCAAGCTCGTGATCATCGTCACCGTCGTGATCGGACGCGTCGCCCCGCTGTGGCTGCTGAGCACCGTCGCCCTCCACAACCGGCAGCGAGTGAACTACGCCTACCCGGGGGAACCGGTCATCCTCAACTGACCGGCACGAGCAATGCCCATGCAACGTTTCGCGGTCATCGGAATGGGACGCTTCGGCTCGCGGCTGGCGGAGAATCTCGCCGCCGCCGGCGCCGAGGTCATCGCCGTCGACATCGACCGCGACCTGATCGAGGAGATGCGCGACCGCGTCACCCTCGCCGTGGCCATGGACGGCGCGGACGAGCAGTCGCTCAAGCTGCAGGGCATTGACAAGGTCGACGTGGCCGTGGTCGGCATGGGCCAGGACTTCGAGTCCAACGTACTGGCGACGTTGACGCTCAAGCGCCTCGGCGTGCAGCGGGTGATCAGCCGGGCCCAGAGCAGGCGGCGCGGCCGCATCCTCGCCCGCATCGGTGCCGACGCGGTGGTCTACCCCGAACTCGAAGTCGCCGACCGCTGGGCCCATCGGCTGCTCTCGCCGAACATCCGCGACCACGTCGAGCTCGCCGAGGGGCACAGTCTTGTGGAGATCGAGGCCCCGAAGGAGTGGCACAACCAGTCCCTGGCGAAGCTGGAACTGCGCAGCCGCTACGGGATCAACCTCGTGGCGATCAAGCGTCGCGTCGCCGGGGCCACCGAATCCGGGGCCGAGCGGCTGGACGAATACGTCATCGACACACCCCTGCCGCACAGCATCATCCAACCCTCCGACCGTCTGCTCGCCGTCGGCCCCGACGAGGCCCTGCAGAAACTTCCCAGGTAATCCCTCCCCGGCGTGGCGGCTTCAACCGCCGGGCCTGGACCGGCGGGGCCGCCACGGGCGGCCGCCATCCCCCCGCGGGGGGGTGAGGGCCCCCCTCGGCGCGGGGCCGGCCAGCGACCCGCAGCGGGCGGGGGGGCCCCAGCCGGGCGGGCAGTCGGGCGAGAGCGCCACGCCCGCGCTGGACAGCTTTGGCCGCGACCTCACCACCCTCGCGGCGGAGGGCAAGCTCGATCCGGTCATCGGCCGGGAGAAGGAGATTGAACGCCTGCAACAGATCCTCGCCCGCCGCAGCAAGAACAATCCCGTCCTTCTCGGCGAGGCCGGCGTGGGCAAGACCGCCATCGTCGAAGGCTTTGCCCAGGAGGTGGTGAAGGGGAATGTCCCCGAGATCCTGATGCACAAGCGCCTGGTGGTCCTGGACCTCGCGATGATGGTGGCCGGCACCAAGTACCGCGGGCAGTTCGAGGAACGGATCAAGGCCGTTCTCAACGAGGTGCGCCGCGCCCGCAGCGTCATCCTCTTCATCGACGAACTGCACACCCTCGTCGGCGCCGGCGGCGCGGAAGGCTCGATCGACGCCAGCAACGTGATGAAGCCCGCCCTCGCCCGCGGCGAGGTGCAGTGCATCGGCGCGACGACGCTGGACGAGTACCGCAAGTACATCGAGAAGGACCCGGCCCTCGAGCGGCGCTTCCAGACCATCAT
>CAYFQS010000143.1:0-8498 GCA_964345245.1 uncultured Planctomycetaceae bacterium
GCTTTCCCCGCCGCCGGACAAGCACATCGACACGCTGATCATCAATGGCTGCGAGTGCGAGTCGTACCTGACCGCCGACTATCGCGTGATGCTCGAAGCGCCGCAGCCGACGGTGGCTGGCGCTTTGATCGCGGCCCGCGCCGCGGGCGCCGATCGGACTGTCTTCGCGATCGAGGACAACAAGCCCAAGGCGATCCAGGCCGTGCGCGAGGCGGCCAAGGGCACGGCCGTCGAGGTCGTCGTGGTGAAGACCAAGTATCCGATGGGGGGTGAGAAGCAGCTCATCCCCGCCGTGCTCAAGCGGGAAGTGCCCACCGGCGGGTTGCCGCTCGACGTGGGCGTGGTGGTCATGAACGTGGGCACCTCGGCCGCGGTGGCCCGGGCGGTGCTCCGTGGCAAGCCGCTGACTCACCGCGTGGTGACCATCTCCGGGGCCGGGATCAAGCAGCCGAAGAACCTGCTCGTGCCCATCGGCATGAAGTATCGCGAACTGATCGAATATTGCGGCGGGCTGACCGATGACGCGGCTCGACTGGTTTCCGGCGGGCCCATGATGGGCTTCGCCCTCGGCGAGTCCGAAGCCGTGGTCACCAAGGGCGCCAGCGGGCTGACCGTGCTGACCGAGAATGACGTGCGGCGTTCGGCGGAGACCGCCTGTGTGCGCTGCGGGCGCTGCGTGGACGTGTGCCCGCTGAATCTTGTACCGACGAAAATCGCCCTCGCCTGCCGCCACGGTCACTGGGACCTGGCCAAGCGTTACCAGATGGCCGCGTGCATGGAGTGCGGCTGCTGCGCGTACGTGTGCCCGGCGAGCATTCCCCTGGTGCAACTGATCCGAATGGGCAAGGCGACGGCGCCCCGCGACTGACGCGGGCCGATTGAGATACCGATGGCTGACCAGCAATCAACGAACCTGACCGTGGGGGGTGAACGGGCGGAAACCTCCGGCCCGCACATCCACGTCGCGCCCTCGCCGCACCTCGGCGGCGAGGGGCTGACCACTCGCCGCATGATGATCGACGTGCTGATCGGCCTCGCGCCGGTGATGATCATGGCGGTGGTCGTGTTCCAGTGGTACGCGGTGAAGCAGGTCGGCCTGTGCGTGCTGGCGGCGTTGGCGGCCGAGGCGATCTTCACCCTCTGGCGGGGCCGGCAGCCGACGTTGCAGGATGGCTCCGCCGCGGTGACCGGACTGATCCTCGGCTTATCGCTGCCGTGGTCAGCGCCGTGGTATGTTGGTCTCATCGGGGCTTTCGCCGCGGTCGGGCTGGGCAAGATCATCTTCGGCGGGCTGGGACAGAACCTGTTCAACCCCGCGATGGTCGGACGGGCGTTCGTGATGATCGCCTTCCCCGCCGCGCTGGGGGCGTCGGCCTACGCGATGACCGGCTCGCAGATTGACGTGATCACTCAGGCCACGCCCCTGACCGCGGCCCAGCAGCAGTCGGGCGACATCCCCGGTGTGTGGGCGATGTTCATCGGCAACACCAACGGCTCGCTCGGCGAGACCAGCGCCCTCGCCTGCCTGCTCGGCGGGCTTTACCTCTGCTTCCGCCGCAGCGCCTCCTGGGAAATCCCCGCCGGGATAATCGGCGCCGTCGTGGTGCTCGCCGGCATCGAAAACCTCCTGAATCCCGGCGGTTCGTTCACCCTGTTGCATCAAGTGTTCGGCGGGGCGCTGCTCTTCGGGGCGTTCTTCATTGCCACCGACCCGGTCAGCAGCCCGCTCACGCCGTGGGCCAAGGCGATCTTCGGCATCGGGATCGGGGCGCTGGTGATGTTGATGCGGCGTTTCAGCGGCTATCCCGAGGGCGTGATGTTCGCGGTGCTGTTGATGAATGCGGTGGCGCCGCTGCTCAACCGCTGGACGATTCCCACGCCGGTCGGCGGACCGGTGCCGGTGAAAACCGCCCCGGCGAAGAAGTAGGAACACAGGATCGAATTCATGGGACTGGTCAAACGAGCAATCGGACAGGCGTGGTTGGTGCTGATCCTCGCCCTCGGCTTCGGCGGGGCGCTGGCCGGCGTGGAGATGTCGCTCAAGGACCGGATCGCGGCCAACAAACTCGCCAAGACGCTCGACCAGGTGCCCGACCTCGTGCCCGACGCGACGCAGGCGGGCGAGGCGGTTCGCGTCGCCGAACGCACCGCCTATCCCGCGCTGAACGACGCCGGCGATCTCGTCGGCTGGGTCGTTTCGGCCGGCGGGCAGGGCTTCGCGGACCGCATCCAGGTGCTCGTCGGGCTCGACCCGCAAGCCGAGCGCCTCACCGGCATCTACGTGCTCGACCAGAAGGAAACGCCGGGACTCGGCAACAACATTATCGAAGCCGACTGGCGCGATCAGTTCCGCGGCAAGCCGGCCGACGAACGGCTGGAAGTGATCAAGCAGGGCGATCCGGCGGCCAACGAGATCATGGCCCTCTCCGGGGCCACGATCTCCTCGGAAAGCGTGGCCGACATCATCAACGCCGCCGTCCGCGCCGCCGGCTCGGAACTGGCGAGGCGGGCTCGGCAGCACACGGGAGGAAACCATGGCGGTTGAAGGACCGACCCCCGCCCAACGATTCATCAACGGCGTCCTGCCCGAGAACCCGATCTATCGGCAGCTTCTCGGGATGTGCCCGACCCTCGCGGTGACCGCCGCGATGAAGCCGGCCATGACCATGGTCGGGGCGACCGCCTTCGTGCTCATCTGCGCGAACCTCATCGTGAGCATCATCCGCCCGTTGCTCAAGCCGCACCTGCGGATTCTCGTGTTCACGTTGACCATCGCGACGTTCGTGACCATTGCCGACCGCTTCCTCGCCGCCTTCATCCCGACGATGAGCGACGCCCTCGGCCCGTACGTGCCCCTGATCATCGTCAACTGCATGATCATCTCACGGTGCGAAATCTGCGCCTCGAAGCAGAGCGTGTTCACCGCGCTGTCGGACGCGGTGGGCGTGTCGGTCGGCTTCGGCGTCGCCCTGGCGAGCATCGCCTCGGTTCGCGAAATCCTCGGCTCGGGGAGCTGGTTCGGCGTCATGCTGCTGCCCGAGACGTTTCCCGTGTGGGCGCTGATGCTCCTGCCGCCGGGGGCGTTTCTCTCGCTCGGACTGCTGCTCGGACTGGTGAACTGGATCGGTGAAGTCCGGGCCGCCCGCCTCCGCCATCAGCGGGCCCTGATCGAAACCTCCCAGGCCCGAAGCGCTTTGCAGGGCGGATGACCGCAGGGAACAAGACGACCATGGAATACCTGGCCACCATCATCCTCATCGGAATCAGCGCAGCACTGATCAATAACTTCGTGCTGCACTACTTCGTGGGCATCTGCCCCTTCCTCGGCGTCAGTCGGCGGGTGGACATGGCCTTCGGCATGGGCTGCGCCGTGACTTTCGTCATCTCCATCGCCTGTTTCCTGAGCTGGACGCTGACGATGTTCGTGCTCCGGTCCGGGGCGCCGCTGACCGCGTGGGTGTGGGGGCTGCTCGCGCCCGAGTCCGATGCGGTGATCGACCTGACCATCCTCAACTACATCGTCTACATCTTCGTGATCGCCTCGAGCGTGCAGTTCGTCGAGATGTACGTTCGCAAGTTCTTCCCGGCCCTGTACAAGAGTTTCGGCGTGTTCCTGCCGTTGATCACCACGAACTGCGCCATTCTCTTCGGCTGCCTGGAGATCATGAAGCACGTGAGCGGCGTACAGAATCCCGAGGAGATGTGGGGCCTGGGCGAGGCGATGACCCTCGCCGTCGGCGGGGGCGTGGGCTTCACCATCGCCATCGTGCTCATGGCCGGCATCCGCGAGGAGCTCGACCTCTGCGACGTGCCGAAGCCGATGAAAGGCCCGGGCATCACGCTGATCGTGGCCGGGATTCTCGCCCTCGCGTTCATGGGTTTCACCGGCGTGGACCGCGGCCTCGCCGATGCCCTGACCGCCCGGGACACCGAACTCCAGGAACCGGCCGACGAGGCCGACCTGACCGACTTGCCCAAACCGGAGGTCGACCAATGACCTTGACCGTTGTCATACTTGCCGGCTGCATCATGCTTCTGCTCGCGGTGGGCATGGCGTTCGTCCTCGGCTGGGCGAACGAGGCGTTCCACGTCGAAGTGGACCCGAAAGTCGAAGCCGTCGACGAGGCCCTGCCCGGCGCGAACTGCGGCGGATGCGGATACGTGGGCTGCGCCGAGTACGCCGAGGCCGTGGCCCTCGAAGACGAGGATGTGACCAAGTGCACCGTGGGCGGGGCGAGCTGCGCGCAGATGCTCGCCGAGATCATGGGCGTCGAGGTCGAGGAGACCTGGCCGTACCGCGCCGTCGTCCACTGCTCCGCCGAATCGCACCAGCGCCTGCAGCAGACCGAGTATTACGGCGAACAGACCTGCGCCGCCGCCAACGTCGTCGCCGGCGTCCAGGGCTGCACCTACGGCTGTCTCGGCCTCGGCGACTGCGTGCGTTCCTGCGAGTACGACGCGATCCACGTGATCAACGGCCTGGCCCGGGTGGACTACGACAAGTGCACCGGCTGCGGGGCCTGCATTCACGCCTGTCCGAGGAACATCATCTCCCGCGTGCCCTTCATGGCCGAACGCATGCTCGTCGTCGCCTGTTCCAACAAGGACTCCGGCGCCGAGGTCCGCAAGGTCTGTCAGACCGGCTGCATCGGCTGCAAGGCCTGCTCCAGGGTCAACGAGCTGATCGACATCGTCGACAACGTCGCGGAGATCAACTACGACCAATACGACGCGAAGGAAACGACCGAAGCGAACGAGGCGGCTCTGGCGAAGTGCCCGATGGAGGCGCTGGTCTACGTCGGCAAGCCGACCGAGGACGACAAGGCCGCCGTCGCCGACGAAGAAGTACCCGAGCGCATCGAAGCCGACTTCAAGACCACCGTCGACGACACCGAGTGGTGGGGTTGATCACGCCGCGGCGATTGAACCGCAGAGGCGGAGGCGACGAGGGCGCGATGGGCAAGCGAGATCGGCGCCGCCGGGCGCGGCTCGCCCGTGAACGGGGGTCGGCGGAAAGGCCCCATATCCGCGGGCCGTTTCAGTCGCCGTTCAGTCCGGTCACGGACTCGACCAACCATTCTCCGAACCTCTCCGTGGTGTGGACCGCATAGTCATCGCGACTTCCGCTGATGAGCATGGCGTGCACGCCTTGCGGCAACCTGGCCAGTCCGTCGGCCCCGAGCACGCTCAGGGCCGTCGCCCATGCGTCGGCGGTCATCGCATCGGGGGCGATCACGGTGACGGAAGGCGTCAGGTCGGCCGGCACGCCGGTCCGCGGGTCGACAATGTGGCTGTATCGCCTGTCGCCGATCTCGACGTAGCGGGCGTAATTGCCGCTGGTGCACACCGCGGCGTGGGTGATCCGCACGGCGCCCCAGGCGCCCTCGCCGAATGGATTCCGCAGGCCGACGCTGATCGGCTCGCCCTCGCCGCCGAAGGCGCGTGCGTCGCCGCCCACGTCGACCGCGCCGCGCGCGACGCCCGCATCCCGCATCGCTTGGACCGCCTGGTCGATGGCATAGCCCTTGGCGATGCCGCTGAGATCGACCCGGGCGGTGCGGATTCGCTTGATCGCCCCGCGCTCCGTGAGCTTGATCGCCGGCCAACTCGACACGGCCCGCGCGTCGCTGAGTTGCTTTTCCGTGGGGGGCCGACCATCGGCGGCCGCCAGCTTCCACCGCTCGAACATCGGCCCGGCGGTGATGTCGAAGGCCCCGTCGGTCGCCTCGGCCAGCCGCTTCGCCTCCCGCAAGACGCGCAGCGACTCATCGGATAGCTCGACCAGCACGTCCGCCCCGGCCCGGTTCAGCTTCGAGAGCTCGGACGATTCGATCCAGGTGCTCATTCGGGCTTCGACGCGGCGAAGGGCCTGCTCCGCGGCGGCGAGCCCGCGGTGGGCGGTCTCCGACTGATCCGGCGGCACGCTTGCTACCAGCCGGCAGGAGGTGCCCATGATCCCTTGCGGCTCCGACGTGAAGTTCATCAGCCGCGGCGCGCTCGTCGTGAGCCAGACCGCCGCCGCGGTGATCGCCACCAGCGCGGCCAGACCGCCGTACATCATCATCTGTCGTATCGTCATGGTCCGATCTTAGCACATGCCCCGGCGCGCCCTCGCTGAAGCGAGGCGGCGCCGGATGCTGGTCCGCGCCCTCGCTGAAGCGAGGCGAACCGGGGACGCCTACGCCCGCATCGCGTCCGGGTCAATCCCGCGAGACTCGCACCAACGCACGTACGCCGCGGGCACGATCTCGGACGGCTTGATCTCACTGCGCCCGCCCCAGAAGACGTTGGTGTAGCTCACGGCAATGCCGCAAGCGGCGAGGTGGTGGTCGATGGCCTGCTTGTGGGCGAGCAGCCGGTCGCGGTCGGTGCCGTGGGCCACGGCCATGATGTTGACGTCGTTGAACGCCGGCCCGGCTTCGCGCCAGTAGGCGTGGGTGAGGATGTGGAACCGTCCGACTTCGCCGCCCGCTTCGATCTCCCGTCCTGCGGGCACGGCCCAGTGAAACAGGGCATTATACCGCGTGACGGGCTTCGACCCCGCCACCGACTTGACGTGCTCGAGGAAGGTGGAGAACCGCCCGACCACGCCGCGCGCGTTGAGCTGCCGCGCGATCTCGCAGAACTCCTCCACGTCGAGCCCGGCTTCTTCCGCCCGTCGCCGCCAGGGATCGGCGTGAATCTCGTCGGGTGTGAATTCTCGCTTCAGCGCCGTCACGACGCGCCACTGCATTTCGTCGAGGGCGACCGGTCGCACGGCAACCGCCTCGGCGGGTTCGCCCGCTTTCTCGCCGATGGCCATGGTCCGCCGCCGCACGTGACCGACGCCGAGCTTGAACAGCCGCTTGGCCGGCATGATCCGATAAGCGTCCGCGCCGACCTGATCGGCGAGGTCGTCGCAGTGCCGCGTCATCGAAAAGCCCTGCGGCACCTTGAGCGTGGTCCAGAGCTTAAACCTCGCCCCTTCAATCTCGGCATCGGTCGAGCGGAGCACGACGTGGCCGCTGAACGGATCATCCCCGGCCATGAACTCGAAGGCGTCGTTGAGTCGATCGCCGGGCACGGACCACGCCACCAGCGCCCCCGGCGCGAGCTGCGTGCTGAGCAGCGTCTGGCGCACCCGCCGGATCACGCCCCCGTCGAGCATGGCCTGTATGCGGCCAAGGACGGTGTCGAGTTCCACGCCGCTGCGTTCGGCGATCTCGCGGAACGGGCGGCGGCGAAATCCGGTGATCCGGTCTTCGGACACCGCGAGAATCCGGGCGTTGATCGGATCGTCCACAGCAATCGGCGTCGTTGGGCTGGTCGTGGTCACGGTATGCTGCAATGCCTTTGCGTGTCAGGCGGTGGGAGTCAGATCGAAGCCGCGGGCGTACAACTCCTGCACGCGCTCGTGCTCTTCATCGCTGATCTCGGGCGTGTCGGGAGCCGCGGTGAATTCGGCGAGTTGCCGCTCGTCGTAGATGTTCGGCAGCGTGGACATGATCGTCGGCTCTCGGAGCACGAATTTCAGCGACGCCTGCCCGATGGTGCGCCGGCCGCCGGCGGTGAGGAAATCGAGCTGGTCGACCTTCTTCAGTCCCTCGGTCAGCCATTCTCGCGGTCGGTGCGAGCGATGGTCCCACTTCGGGAACTCCGTGTCGGGCGTCAGATTACCTTCCAGTAACCCGGAGGAGTGCGGCACGCGCACGAGGATGCCGGCCTCGTGCTTGCGGGCGGCCTCGAAGCCGCCCTCGCCGAGCATCTGTTCGAGCAGGTTGTAGATGATCTGCACCGAGTGATAGCCGCGAGCGGCGGCGGACTGCGCCTCTCCGATCTGCCGTTCGTTGATCGCCGGGCCGAGCGCCACGCCGATGTATCGCACTTTGCCGCTGCTTCGCAGGTCTTCCAGGGTTCGCAGCAATTCGTCATTCTCAATCGCGTCGACCCGCGGATTGTGAAGCTGATAGAGATCGATGCGGTCGGTGCCGAGTCGCTGCAAACTCGCCTCGCAGGCGGTGCGGACGAAGTCGGCCGACCAGTTCTGCTTCCGTTCGCGGTGGCCCGGCCGGCCGGACTGGTCCGACAGGTCGTAGCCGAATTTCGTGGCAATGGCGATCTCGTCGCGCGCGTCGCCGAGCGTGTCGCGGAGGATGGTCTCCCCGAGCCCGTCGCCGTAGGTGTCGCCGGTGTCGAAAAGGGTGATGCCGTGGTCGTGGCAGGCCGTCCGGAGCAGATGTCGGCGAACGTCGGGATCGGTCACGCCCCACCAGTCGGTCGAGACCGTCCAGACGCCGAAGCCGACTTCACTGACGGTCAGGTCGGTTCGGGGGAATGTGCGATAGCGCATGCGGTTTGCCTCGTCGTTGGTCGATCTCGAATCCCCGAGATCGACCAACGATAGGCGCGCGGGCGGACGAGGTCTTCACGGCCGCGAGGCCGGGGTGGAGCCGCAGGCGGAGGTTCGGATGCGTGATGGCCCCGGGGTGGCGCCGGTCGTGTCACGTCGCTGGTTCCGC
>CAYFQS010000144.1:0-7137 GCA_964345245.1 uncultured Planctomycetaceae bacterium
CCTGGGGCGGCAACTGTCTTGCATCGGGTTTGGTGCTCATGACAATTGATACGAATGTAGCCGATGTGGAATTCAATAAATCTTGCTCGGGTTAGTAGCATGGCAACGCTTACATTGATGCCCGATCCACCCGTGCGGCAAGTCGCTGAAGCCAGCGTTGGGTGGGCGGGGTTATCGGCGTCGGCATTGGCAAGAGACACCGCCTCGCGGAGTTCACGATGCTTTTTTAATCGTACGCCGTTTCCATATCGCAAAGATCGCGGGATAGACGGTGAGTTCCAATAAGAACGAGGTTGCTAATCCGCCGACCATGGGTGCGGCGATGCGTTTCATCAGGTCCGCGCCGGTGCCATCGCTGAGCATGAGGGGAAGCAGGCCGATGAACGTGGTCAGCACCATCATCAGCTTGGGACGGACGCGGCGAGCGGCGCCGTCGACGATGGCGTCTTCGAGGGCCTGGTGTGAAACGAGCTTGCCCTCGGCCTGCCAGCGGCGGTGCGACAGCTTCAGATAGAGCAGCATGACGACGCCGGTCTCGGCATCGAGGCCCGCCAGGGCGATGATGCCCACCCAGACGGCCACGCTCATGTTGTAGTCCAATATGTAGAGCAGCCAGAACGCGCCGATCAGTGAGAACGGCACGGCAAGCAACACGATGAACGTCTCGATCACCGACTTCGTGTTCAGATAAAGCAGGAAAAAGACGATCAGCAGCGTGACGGGCACGACGATCGTCAGCTTCTCTTTGGCCCGCTCGAAGTACTGGAACTGTCCCGCCCACGCAAGACGGGTGCCGGATGGCAACTCCACGTTTTCATCGACGACTTGTTTGGCCATTTGCACGTAGTCCGCGATACCGATGTCTGTCACATCCACGAACACAAAGCCGACGAGTCGGCCGTCTTCGCTGCGGATCATGGGCGGGCCGGTGTTGAAAGCGATGTCCGCGACGTGCGAGATGGGCACCTGCGTGTCGGTGGGCGTGGGGACGAGCACTTTCTTGATCGTGTCGAGTTTGTCGCGGAACTGCCTGGCGTAGCGGACCTGGATCGGATAGCGCTCGCGACCTTCGATGGTCTGGTCGATGTTCATGCCGCCGATGGCGGTCTGCACCAGGTCCTGCACGTCGCCGACGGTCAGGCCGTAGCGTGCTGCTTCCTCGCGTTTGACGGTAAAGTCGAGGAAGTACCCGCCGGTGACCCGCTCGGCGAATGCGCTGCGGGTAAATGGCTTGACGCGCTCGTCATCGAGCAAGGCCATTTCGATGTCGATCGCGGTTGATTCGATTTGCTCCAGGGTCGAGCCGAACACCTTGATGCCCAGGGCGCTGCGAATACCCGTGGCGAGCATTTCGGTGCGGGTCTGAATGGGCATCCACCAGATGTTGGGCATGCCGGGGTAGGTCAGCTTCTGGTCCATCTCCTTGATGAGTTTGTCCCAGGTCATCCGGTCGCGCCACTCGCTTTTCGGCTTGAGCACGATGACCGTTTCGACCATGGACAGCGGCGCGGGATCGGTGGCGGTGCGGGACCGGCCGATCTTGCCGAAGACCGATTGCACTTCGGGAATCTCTCGCAGCTTTCGGTCCTGCGATTGCAGGATGGTTCCCGCCTCGGTGATGGACATGCCGGGCGGCGCGGTGGGCATGTAGAGGATCGAGCCCTCGTTCAGCGGCGGCATGAACTCGTTACCAAGTCGCAAAAAGGTGGGAACGGTCGCGATCATGGCGATGATGGAACAACCGACGACGAGCCAGCGGTGGCGTACGACGAACCGCACCACGGGCGCGTACAGCGCCACGAGCAGACGGTTGAGTGGGTTCCACTTTTCGCCGCGCACCTTGCCTCGAATGAGCAAAGCCGCCAGTGCCGGCACGAGCGTGACCGCCAGGATCGAGGCAAAACCCATCGAGTAGGTCTTGGTGAAGGCGAGCGGGCGGAACAACCGGCCCTCGGTCGCTTCAAGCGTGAACACCGGCAGAAAGGAGACCGTGATGACCAACAGGGAAAAGAACAGACTTGGGCCGACTTCCTGCATTGCTTCGATCACGACCTGTCGACGCGATTGCTCGGCCGGCCTGCCCGCTTCCTCCCACGCCTCCAGCTTCTTGTGGATGTTCTCGATGATGATGATCGACGCATCGACCATGGCGCCGATGGCCACCGCGATGCCGCCGAGCGACATGATGTTGGCCGTCAGGTGCTGGTAACTCATCGGGATGAACGCCAGGATGACCGCGATGGGCAGGGTGATGATGGGGATCAGCGCCGAGCGGAAGTGCATCAGGAAGATGGTGATGACGATGCTGACGACGATCAGTTCTTCAATCAACACGGTGCGCAGGGTGCCGATGGCCCGCTCGATCAGTTCCGAGCGGTCATAGACGACTTCGATCTCGACGCCTTCAGGCAGGCCCTTGCGCACGTCATCGAGGCGCTGCTTGACGTTATCGATGGTGGTCAGGGCGTTCTCGCCGTATCGCATGACGACGATGCCGCCGACGACTTCACCCTCGCCGTTGAGTTCGGCCAGTCCGCGGCGCATGTCGGGGCCGATCTTCACTGTGGCCAGGTCTCTGATCTGGATCGGCACGCCGTCGTGGCCGATGCCGACGGGGATGGATTCGATGTCCGCCTTTGATTTGATGTAGCCGCGGCCGCGGATCATGTATTCATGGCCGGCCTGCTCGAACACCCGGCCGCCCACGTCCGTGTTAGACCGCCGCACTTTCTGGATGATCGTCTGTATCGGGATGTTGTGCGCCAGCACCTTGTCCGGGTCGAGTTGGATCTGATACTGCTTGACGAACCCGCCGACCGAGGCGACCTCCGCGACGCCGTCGACGCTTTCCAGGGCGTAGCGGATGTTCCAGTCCTGGAGCGAGCGCAGTTGCGCCAGGTCATGTTTGCCGGACCGGTCGACAAGCGCATATTGAAGCACCCAGCCGACGCCCGTCGCGTCCGGGCCGAGCGTCGGGTTGACGCCCTCGGGCAGATCGCCTTTTACTTCATTGAGATACTCCAGCACCCGGCTGCGGCCCCAGTAGATGTCCGTTTCGTCCTCGAAGATGACGTAGACGAACGAGAGCCCGAGGAAGGATTGGCCGCGCACGAACTTGACATTCGGCGCAGCGAGCAGGGCGCTGCTGATCGGGTAGGTGATCTGATCTTCCATCAGGTCGGGGCTGCGCCCGGGCCATTCGGTGAGGATGATGACCTGCGAATCGGACAGGTCGGGGATGGCGTCCAGAGGCACTTGACGCAGGGAGTAATAGCCCCACGCCGCGATCGCCGCGACCGTCAGGATGGTCAGGAACGGGTTGTTTGCGCAGCCGGCGATCAATCGCTGGATGAGGCCGGGGCGCGTCGTTGCGTTGGTTTCAGAGATTTGCATTACCACTTCTCGATGCCGGATTTCAGTTTACTTTCGGACGCGATCAGGAAGTTGCCGGAGGTGACGACGGTGTCGCCCGGCTTGAGCCCGTCGAGCACTTCAATCAGGTCCATGCCCAGGCCCGGGTCGGTGGCGCGCACGCCGAGGGTGACGCGCTGCGGGCGCATGCGGCCTTCACCGAGGTCGAGAAAGACGACGTTGTTTTCCCCGCCGTAAAGCACCGCCTCTTCGGGCACGGCCAGCCGCTTGCCGAGGGGCAGCTTGATGTAGACGTCGGCGTACATGTCCGGCTTGAGCAGGCCGGCCTCGTTGGCGACCTCGATACGGATGCGTCCTCGGCGCGTCTTGGGATCGAGGTACGGGTAGATGTACGCCACCGTGCCCTCGAACTTCTTACCCGGCAGGTAAGACACGGACACGTTCACCTTCTGCCCGACTTTCACGAGCGGCACTTCGTCTTCGTAAAGCTCGGCTTCGATCCAGACGGTTGAGAGGTCGGCGATGCGGTAGATCATCCTGCCGGGCTCCACCGCGCTGCCCTTGACCGCCATCTTCTTGATGATGGTGCCGGTCGCCGGCGAGAGCACGGGGATGTACTGAAGCGGCTTGCCGCGTTCGACAAGTTCGGCGAGTTGCGATTCGGTCAGGTCCCACAGCAGCAGGCGCTCCTTGGCCGATTGGGCCACACGCGAGGTGCGGCCGGGTACATCGGCCGCTGCCGCCGCATCGAGGTATTCCTGCTGTGCCGAGAGCAGTTCGGGGCTGTAGATCGTCAGTAGCGGTTCGCCCTGCGTGACGTGCTTGCCGGTGTAGTCGGCGAACATCTGACCGATCCAGCCGCGGTACTTAAGGGTGACATCGGTCAGCCGCGTCTCGTCGTAAGCAACGATGCCCACCGCGCGGATCGTCTTGTTGAGGTTCTGCTCCCTCACCGTTGTCGTGCGCACGCCGATCAGTTGTCGGCGCTGGGCGTCAACGAAAACCACGCCCGATTGCACCTCTTCATTGGTGACGGACGTCAGGTCCATCTTGCAGATTGGACAGCCACCCGGATCCTGCGATTTGACCGATGGATGCATCGAACAGGTCCAGTATGCAATCTCGTCCGACGCTCCATCGAAGGTCGGAGCTGTGGGTTTGGTCGTCGAACCGCGCTTATCTTCCACGCCCGGCTGCGTCGTCGGCTGTGTGTCCGGCTGCGACTCCGATGCGCCCTCGTCCAAGTCATTGAGCACCTCATCTACGAAGGCCTGCTTCTTCTCATCCGACCAGCCGTCGAACTCCGTGTCGCAACCGGGACAGCAGAAGCCGATCGTGTGGCCCTTCCAGGTCAGCGTCACTGCGCCGTCGGGCACCTTGTTGCCGAGCACGGGGCAGACATCGTTGATCGGTTGGGTCGCTGCCGCGCTGTTGGCGCGACCTGTTCCGGATGCGTCGGTCAGGCGCAGACCCTCGATGGTCGTCGCCAGATCGAAGTGCAGCGTGGCCTTGCCGTGCGTGGGTGAATCGACCTTCAACGTCAGCGGCCAACCGCCGGCCATGGTCAGTTCAAGGTCGCCGGCATATCGACCGCCTTCGACATGCTTGAACAGCGCGGACGCGCGCATCTCCGGCATCGCGCCCATCGCGGGCATGATGGCCACGGCTTCAACGCTCGCGTCCGTCACCGGCTCGCCGTCCGGGGTTTCGACGGCGACGAGCAATCGGTTGTTGCCGACGACCGGCCGATGCGGGTCGATGTGCGCGCCGACGTTCAATGCCCCGGCCGTGTGCAGGTCGCCCACGTCGTGGAACGTCGTACTACCCGATGACCCGAAGATCGCGTCAGGGTTGCCGCCGAACCAGGCCAAAATCGGCCGGTGAAAGAGCACACCGACGACCACGACGGCCGCGAGGATGACCGTGGCCGGCCCCCAGCGGCGGATCAATGAGAATGCTTTGTTCTTACTCATGGGTCGGGTCTCCCTTGGGTTGGGGATCAGGTTGATTCGGTTTGCCGGGCTGCGCGGGCGGGTCGATGTCGCCGCCGACGGCGCGCTCCAGGTCGGCCCAGCGCTGGTGGTACTCGGTCAGCGTCTGCTGGTAGGCCAGTTGCACCAGCATCAGGTTCTTCTCTGCGTTCAGGAGCGTGAGAAAGTCGTTCTTGCCGGTCTCGTAACCGGAGCGCGCCGCCTTGAGGTTTTCCTCAGCGACGGGCTTGAATCTCTCGTTGTACAACCGAACGACGTGCTCGCTTTCGACCAGCATCTCGTAGGCCTGCGCGACCTCGAAGGCGACCTCATCCACGCCGGCGACCAGCTCGGCGGCCACGCGGTTGGACTGCGCCAGCGCCTCCATTTCCGCGCCACGGCGGCGGTCCATCTGAAGGGGGATGTTGATCCCCGCCCCGATCATCCAGCGGTGTTCCTCGCTGGCCCACATGCTGTTGTACGTACCCATCACCGTGACATCGGGGTAGTACTCCTTCCTGGCGAGTTGCCGCGCCGCCTGCTTTGCTTCCAGTTGACGAGCCAGGGATTGAAGCTCGGGACGGGTATTGACGGCGCGTGTGCGCAGTGTCGCTAACTCAGGCCGTTCGCCAGGTGCATCCGCCTGTTTCAACGGCGAAGGCAACGGCAACTCCGGGGCGCGGTGCAGCAGCGTGTTGATCCGCGCCGCCGCGACCTTGCGCATCCGCTCAAGCACGATCGCGCGATGCTCCAGGTGATAGCGTTCGACCTCCGCTTGCAGCGGGTCCTGCTTGGAGGCCCTGCCCGCGGCGTACTTGGTTTCCGCGATCCGCTGGAACTCCTTGAGCAGTTCAATGTTGATGCGGTTGATGTCGATGGCCCGGAAGACGTAGTAGTATTCGAAGTACGCGCGAGCCGTCTCCTGCACGAGCCGCTGGCGCACGGTTTCGATGTTGTGCCCGGCCGCCTCGGCCTCGCGCTCGATGATCCGGCCGCGCAAATCCAACTTGCCCGGCCAGGGGAACTTCTGCGACAGGTCGATCTTGTGGCCGTCGTCGATCTCGTCGTTGCCGAACGTGCCCGGCGCAATCGCGTAGGAGAGCATCGGATCGTCCAAACTGGTGACCTGTGGAAACTTCGCGCGCACCGAGCGCCACGTCGCTTGCATGGCCGCGATGGACGGGTTGCGACGCAGCACCGCGTTGACCAGTGCATCAAGGTCCAGCGTGTCCTGCCCGTCGAAGAGCGTGTGCGGCTCCGCCACGGGTTGCGCCCGACGCACCGGCGGCGTCACGATGGGTGTTGTTCGTGCCTCGGCTGGGTAAAGGTCGTCGTCGAACGGCGACGGTGAGGAGCAGCCGACCAGTAACACCGCCACTGCGAATGTCATCAGCGCGCGGATGCAGCAGTGGGAATCGAATGGGTAGCGTTTCATGATTGAACTCGGATGTCAGTCGTTGATGCGCACATGACCGCAGCGACCGCGGCCGCGGGAGGCAATGCCCGTCCAGTGGATGTCACAACGAACGTCAGTCGTCTTGACGCGGCGACACGAAGAAACGGGCGCCGATCAAATCAGAAATGAGCAGTGCAGGATGAACCGCGGCGGCGTCCCGCCCGGCGGCCCATTGCGATTTAGCGCAACCATGGCGGACGGAGACTGGACGCCATGCAGACCACCGTACGGTACGGCCGGGATCACGATCGGTTGGCCGCAGGCTGCGGTTTCCACATCGCGACTCTTGCGAGACGTGTTCACCATCGGCGGCGGTGTCGCAACATGCGTGACGTCGCA
>CAYFQS010000144.1:7237-8449 GCA_964345245.1 uncultured Planctomycetaceae bacterium
GTCATATGGCAGTGGAATCGCTGCTGCACCGGCGTCAGTTGAAGCCCGCCCAGGGCAAAAGCCAGGATGTAGATGAGTGGGTGTTGCATTTCGGTCGACTCAAGTCCCGGTTAAACGTTAGCGGCTCTCGCGCTCGTGAACCAATCCTTCAGCCAGACGCATCAGAGCGTCTTGTGGAATCTCGCCCATCAGGCACATCCAGCGACCACCCCGCTGCGTCATCACCATATTGACACCGCCGAGTGAGTGCACGACATACTTCCGACCGTTGTGATCGACAGTGTCATCGTCTGGCGAACGGAAATCCCTCGTGCGTGCCAACACCACCGTCACGGGCACACCAGACTGCTTGAGCAGGATGCAGGCGACCCGGCGGCTCTGGACATCGCGCAGGCAGCAGGCGTGTACGTTCTGATCCCACTGATCCGGAATCGCCGGTGCGTCACGCCAGTTCGATTCAATCGTCCGTTTCGCCTCGGCGAGATTCGCCACCGGCACGACCGGGGCGCGGCCGGCGACCAGGTCGCGATGAAGCTGCGCCATTTCCGCCGGCGCGGCGTACACAGCCGACCCGGACTGACTCGTCACGAATCCCACAGTCACCACGACGACGATCGCCGCCGCAACGGCACCGCGCCTGAGCCAGTGCGCCCACGCGGGGAACGCGAAAGCGGCGGGTCGATCTGCGGCGCGATGTTCGGCCATCTCGGCGCGCAGCCGTGATCCTAAAGCCGACGTATCCACCGGCCGCGACGCCAGCTTCGACAGCCGCGCCTGCGTCGCGCGATCGAGTTCGTCTTGTGAGCGGTCCGGTGGCATCGTTCGTTATCCCTTGGCGTCATCCGTTGACTTCGTTTCGACCCAGCCGCGTTTCCGAGCCAAGCCGTACAGTGTGTCCCGCAGCATGCCGCGGCCGCGATGCGCCCGCGACTTGATCGTGCCCAGCGGCACGCCAAGCACTTCAGACGCCTGTTGCTGGTCGAGACCTTCCACATCAACGAGCAGCAGCGTCCAGCGAATGTCATCCGGCAGCGAGCGCAACGCCTCGATGATCTGTTCATCATCGAATCGATTGAGCAGTTGCTCCGGCTGCTCCCACTGCTCGTCAAACTCGCCGGCAGCGTGCCCGCCATCGTCCGCGGGCTCCGGTATATTCTCATCATCCAGCGAGCGCTCGGCCCGCTGGTGCTTGCGTGACCGGTACCGGTCGAT
>CAYFQS010000145.1:0-8445 GCA_964345245.1 uncultured Planctomycetaceae bacterium
GCGCTGATGAAGCTCGAATTGCCGAGCGGCGTGGACGTCGAGATCAAGGTGTAGCCCCGCCGATCAACTGCGGGCCGCCGACCGGGTGGTCGACGGTCTGAACGAAGTCTCAATCGAACACCTGCAACGCCTCGCCGCGACTGAGGACGAGGAACAACCATGAACATCATCATTCGACCCACGAAAAACGAATCCGGCCGACTGGCCGCGGAACACGGGGCTGGGCGCATCGCCGCCGCCCTCGACGATCGGGGCGAGGCGAACATCATCGTCGCCACGGGGGCGTCGCAGTTCGAGATGCTCGACGCCCTCGTGCGCCAGCCGGACATCCGCTGGGACCATGTGACGGTGTTCCACCTCGACGAGTACGTGGGGCTGCCGATCTATCATCCGGCCAGTTTCCGCAAGTACCTTTGGGAGCGGTTCCACAGCAAACTGCCCCTGCCGGTGCGGGCGTTTCACTACCTGGACGGCGAGGTCGACGCACAGACCGAGGCCAACCGCGTGGGCAAGCTCATCGCCGACCGGCCCATCGACGTCGCCTTCGTCGGCATCGGCGAGAACGGACACCTGGCGTTCAACGACCCGCCCGCCGACTTCGAGACCGAAGAGCCGTACATCGTGGTCGATCTCGACGACGCGTGTCGGCGGCAACAGCTCGGCGAGGGCTGGTTCCCCGAGTTTGACGCGGTGCCGAAACAGGCGATCTCGATGACGGTGCGGCAGATCATGAAGTCGGGCTACGTTTTCTGCACCGTGCCCGAGGAGCGGAAGGCCGAGGCCGTGCGCGGCGCGGTTGAGGGGCCGGTGACCAACGAGCTGCCGGCGAGCATCCTGCAGGAGCATGGAGGTTGCGAGCTGTATCTCGACGAAGCCGCGGCTTCGAAGCTCGACGACACGACCCGCGAAAACGCCGACACATGAACGGTTCCGCCGGATATGTCGATCTGCAGGTCAACGGCTATGCCGGCGTGGACTTCAACCGCGAGGAGCTCACCGCCGAAGACCTGCATCGGGCTTGTGAGGCGATGGCACGGGCCGGCGTGGCCGCGATGCTGCCCACCGTCATCAGCGATCATATTCACCCCATGAACCGCCGGCTCGCCCGGCTCGTCGAGCTGCGCGAGGCCGATCCGTTGGCACGGCGGATGACGCCCGGCCTGCACATCGAAGGGCCTTTTCTCAACGAGACCGACGGCTACCGGGGGGCCCATCCGCTCGACGCCATGCAACCCGCATCGCCTGACGCCATGAACCGGCTGCTCGATGCGGCGGGCGGGCTGGCGAAGATCGTCACCCTCGCCCCGGAACGCGATCCCGATCTCGCCGTGACACGGATGCTCGCCGATCAAGGCATCGTGGTCGCCGCGGGACACTGCGATCCCAGCCCCGACGAACTCGACGCAGCGATCGACGCCGGCCTTTCGATGTTCACCCACCTCGGCAACGGCTGCCCGATGCAGATGCATCGCCACGACAACATCGTGCAGCGCGTGCTGTCACGGTCCGACCGATTGCGCGTCAGCTTCATCGCCGACGGCGTACACGTCCCGTTCTTCGCCCTGGGCAACTACCTGCGGGCGGCCGGTATCGACCGCTGCGTGGTGGTGACCGATGCAATGTCGGCCGCGGGACTCGGGCCCGGTCGGCACAAGCTCGGCCGCTGGGAGGTGCAGGTGGGCGACGACCTCGCCGCCTGGGCCCCGGACCGCTCGCATCTCGTGGGGTCGGCGATGACGATCACGCAGGCGGCGGACAACCTGCGAGATCATCTCGGCCTCCCTGAAGAGGAGATCGACCGACTGCTTCGCACGAATCCCCGGTCACTGCTTGAACTCGACTGAAGGGCCAGTAACCTGCGAGCAAACCGGCCGTGCCCATGGAGTTTGACTGACAGGTATTGCCCCACCATGCCCTCCGAAGAACCCGCCGTCCCGGTCTTCGTCGCCCCCACGATCATCGCCATGCTCGGCGTGGCGGCGCTGGTCGCGTTTCTGCTCTGGCGGCGCTACCGCCGCGTCGGACTGAGAAACCTCGCCGACGACCTCGGCCTGACCTATCACGGATTCGAAACCATCGAAGCATCCGCTGAAGCCGCCGGCCGGCACCTCGCTCCGTTCGGCGAGGTCTGGCATGGCGAAGAGTGGATTGTCCCCTACATGATGACCGGCGAACTCGGCGGGTACGACCTCGCGCTCCTCGAAGGCGCTCACTTCGGCCCGCTCGGCGGCTTGCGACGCTTTCGGCCCGAGGATGAGTCCTTCGGCGAAACGATTACCCTGCTCGTGCTTCAACGCAATGCCCTCGACCTGCCCCACTTCACCGCCAAACCGCGGAACATCGTGACCCGTACGCTCAAGGTCGACGCCCCGGCCCCGATCGCCATCGACCATCGCTTCGGCAAACACTACACCGTCACCGGCGATGACGAACCGCGCATTCGCGACCTCTTCCACGACGAACTGCAACTCGCCCTGCTGGAGAGCCAATCGATTGTGATCGAGGGTCGAAGGGGGAAACTGCTGTTCTACCGCCAGGGCACGTCGCTCAGCGCTTCGGGAGCGCGGCGGCTGATCGAGCAGGCGCTCGTGCTGGCCGACCTCATGCAGGGGCCCGCCTCGCCGGGGCAGTGAGACGTTACCCCACGCGGCCGCGGGTCATCGCCCGGCGCATCGCACGGTCGGCTTCCTTCTTTTTCAGGTCCTGCCGCTTGTCGCGCTGGGCCTTGCCCGAGGCGACGCCGATCTCGATCTTCGCGATGCCACGGTTGTTGAAGTAAAGCGCCAGCGGCACGAGCGTCATGCCCTTGCTTGACGTTTGGCCGATGAGCTTATTGATCTGAGGGCGATGGGCGAGCAGTTTCCGCGGCCGCTTCGGCGAATGCTGCAACGTGGGCGAAGCGTTGTCGTACGGGGCGATGTCCACGTTGTGCAGCCAGAGTTCCTTCGTGTTCGGGTCGATCCGGGCGAAGCCCTCGGCAATGGAGGCCTTGCCGTTGCGCAGCGATTTGACCTCGCTGCCGGTCAGAACAATGCCGCACTCGATCTTCTCGTGAATGTGGTATTCGTGGAACGCGCGGCGGTTGGTAATGCGTGGACTTTTTGCGGGCATAAGCCCCACAGGATATCACCCCGCGAAAGCACGACCAAATCCAGCGGTTATAATCACGGCCGGAAACACTACGATGAGCATCCGGACCAGCGATGAAGCTTCGGTCCGGTTTGAAGTGCATGGAATCGACATTGCTGCAACACGATCTTCCCTTCGACCCGACGTACGGCTATGACGAGGAGGCGCTGCTCGGCGTGGGCGCGCCGCCGGAAGCGGACGACCTGGCCGACTTCTGGCACCGCGTTTACGCCGAGGCGATGAACGTGGAGCTGAACGTCGATCGCCGCCGCATCGACTCCGGCGACCCGAACCTCGATCTGTACGAGATCGAATTCGACTCGCTCGGCGGCGTTCGCATCGGCGGCTGGATGACCGTGCCGCGTTCCGGACGCATCGAGCGCGGCGTGGTGATCAGCCATGGCTACGGCGGCCGGGCCGAGCCCGCCCTCACCGTACCCGGCCCGCGGGCGGCGACGATCCAGCCCTGCGCCCGCGGTTTCCACCGCTCCGCCCACCCCGATCTGCCCGACAACGCCGCCGAGCACGTGGTCCACGGCATCCGCTGCCGCGGGACGTACATTCACCTCGGCTGCGTCGCCGACCACTGGTGCGCCGCCTCCGCCCTGATCGAGCTGCTGCCCGAAGTGGGCAAGCGGCTGGACTACCACGGCGGGAGCTTCGGCGGGGGGATCGGCGCCATGACCCTCGCCTGGGACCAGCGCTTTCACCGCGCGGCGCTGAAGGTGCCGAGCTTTGGCAATCACCCCCTCCGCGTGACGCTGCCCTGCAGGGGCAGCGGGGCGTCCGTGCGGCAGTACTACTGCCGCCACCCCGAGGTGCTCGACGTCCTTCGCTACTTCGACGCGGCGGTGATGGCGCGGCGGATCACCATCCCCGTCCACTTCGCCTGCGCCCGGTTCGATCCCTCGGTGCCCCCGCCGGGTCAGTTCGCGGTGCACAATGCGATGGAAGGTGAGAAGGGCCTGTTCATCCTGACCTCCGGCCACTTCGCCCACCCCGATGAACCGGCCGAACAAGCCGCCCTCTGCGACGCCCAGTCCGCGTGGTTCTCTTGACCGCCATTGCGTGACCACCGGGAGACAGGTTCCCCCGCCACGCCAACCGCGGTTTCGCGGTTCGAGTTTAAAACAGTCTCCCCTGCTGTCGCGGGTCCGGGGCCTGTCCGGTCTCGATGATCTCCCTCACCTCGTCGAGGAAGTCCTCGGCATCACGGAACTGCTTGTACACGCTGGCGTAGCGGACGTAGGCGACCTGATCCACGCCGCGCAGATGGGCCGAGGCGATCCGGCCGATATCGATGCTCTCGACCTCGCGATCGAAGGTGTGGAACAGTTCCTTCTCGATCTCGGCGGTGAGTTGCTGCAGGCGTTCAGATGGGACCGGCCGCTTATAGCAGGCCTTCTCGAGTCCTGCGAGAAGCTTGGCCCGCTCGTAGGGCACGCGGTTCTTGTCCCGCTTGACCACCATGAGCCTGCCCGTCTGCTCGACGTGCTCGAACGTGGTGAACCGCCGATTGCAGGACAAACACTCGCGGCGACGGCGAATGGACCGGCCGCCTTCGGCGGAACGGGAATCGATCACCTTGTCGTTGTCAGCGTTGCAAAAAGGGCAGATCATGCCGCGGCTCCCTGCCTATGGCCCGGCGGCGGTTCCATGCCGCCCTCACAATCTATGCCGCCACCGATGACCGGTCAACGCCGCCGGGCCGCCGCCTCGATCCGGGGTTCGCAAGCCGGACCGCAGCCCACGCGAAGGTCCGGATTCCGGAGTTCGCAAGCCGGACCGCAGCGCACGCGAAGGTCCGGATTCCGCGCTCACTCCATCACTTCGTCGCTTCCGCCTTCGCTGCGAGATGGACGATCATTCGCTATCATCGCCGCCGCCTTATGCTTGAGAAGCTCCCCACTGTCGGCACGCTGGCGCACATGTTCCGCCAGCCGATCGAAACGGCGAAGGCCTACTCGCCCGCCAAGCTGCGCGGCGACGTGCTCGCGGCGCTCAGCGTCGCCATCGTCGCCCTGCCGCAGGTCATGGCCTTCGCCCTGATCGCCGGGGTGGCGCCGATCTATGGGCTCTACGGACTGATCGTGCAGAGTCTGGTCGGGTCGATGTTCAGTTCGTCGTCGCGGCTGTCGATCGGGCCGACCAACACGCTGAGTTTGCTGGTGGCCTCGACGGCGAGCCGGGCGGTGGGCGGCGACGGCGAAACCTACCTCGCCTTCGTCGTCACCCTCACGCTGCTGGCCGGGCTGTTCCAGATGGTCTTCGCCGCCGCCCGCATGGGCGGGCTCGTCCGCTATGTCAGCCATGCGGTGATCGTCGGCTTCACCGCCGGCGCCGGCGTGCTGATCATCGCCAAACAGGTGCCCAATTTTCTCGGCGTGCCCCTGGAGCAGATCGACGAGAAGCTGCCCGGGCTGCTCGGGCTCGTGCAGCAAATGGCCCCGGGCATCACGGAGATCAGTTGGCAACCCATCCTCATCGGCACGCTGGGCATCGCGATCATGGTCGGCGCCCGCCGGCTTTCGCCGCTGATCCCCGGGCCTCTCATCGCCGTCGGGATCGGGGCGGCGCTGGTCGCGACATTCGGCTGGACGCGGGGACAACTGGAACTGGTGGGCGAATTGCCGGAAGGCATTCTGCCCATGCCCGGGTTACCCGAGGGGCAGTGGGGCATGCTCGAACAACTGGCCACCGGCGCGCTGGCAATCGCGCTGCTCGGCATGCTCGAGGCGGTGGCGATCGGCAAGGCCATCGCCGCCCGCACCGGCGAGCAGGTCAATGCCAACCAGGAGTTCTTTGCCCAGGGCCTCACGAACTTCTGCTCGGGATTGTTCAGTTGCTATCCCGGAACGGGCAGCTTCTCGCGATCGGCGTTGAACGTGATGGCCGGGGCACAGACGCGGTTCGCCGGGGCCATGCTCTCGATCATCGTCGCCGCGGCCCTGCTCGTCGCCGGGCCCCTGGCTCGGTTCATCCCGCTGGCCTCGCTCGCCGCGATCCTGTTTGTGGTGGCCTACGGCCTGATCGACTGGCGGTATTTCCGCCGGGTGCTGCACACCGACCGCGCGGACGGGTGGGTGTGCGGGCTGACCTTTCTCGCCACGCTCTCGATCCCGCTGGAGTACGCGGTATTCGTCGGCGTGTTCTTCAACATCGCCTTGTACCTGCGTCGGGCGAGCCGGCTGCACATGGCCGAGATGGTCCGCACCCCCGCCGGGCCCTTCCAGGAACGCCCACTCCGCGACCGCATCGGCGAGCAGCCGGTCATGTTCCTCCAACTCGAAGGGGATTTGTTCTTCGGCGTCGCCGACGAGCTTCAGAGCCGATTCAACAAGATCGCCAACAGCCCCGTCCGCGTCGTGGTCCTCCGCATGAAGCGGACCCACTTCGTCGACTCCACCGTGCTCCACGTCCTCGAGCAGTTCGTGGAGAACATGAAGTCGCGCAACCGGCACGTGCTGCTCTGCGGCATTGACGCGGAGTTGATCGACCGGCTCCAGTCGTATGGACTCGTGGATCAGATCGGGCCGGAGAATATCTTCAAGACCCGCTACGGCGTGTTTACCTCGGCCAAGATGGCCCTGCGACGCGCCGAGCAGCTCGTCGGCCACTCGATCGACACCGACATGCTCACCGACGAGGACCTCGACGACACCGAGGGCTGGACGTACGTAATCTGACGCCGACCTGAGGAAGCGACGATGGCCAGGAAGAAGACAACAAAGAAGACCAAAGCAAAGACCGCGCCGCCGGCACCGAGCCAGGACGAAAAGAACCGCGCCCGGCGGGTGTATCGCAAGCTGGAGAAGCAGTACCCCAACGCGAAGTGCGCCCTGGAACACGCCGGGCCTTACGAACTGCTCGTGGCGACCGTTCTCTCCGCACAGTGCACGGACGACCGGGTGAATCAGACGACGCCGGCCCTGTTCGAGAAGTACCCCGACGTGGAGGCGATGGCGAAGGCGAAGCAATCCGCGGTGGAGCAGATGATCCGCTCCACCGGGTTCTACCGGAACAAGGCCCGCGCCCTGCGCGAAGCGGCCAGGGACATCGTCGACAAGCACGGCGGCGAGGTGCCCGACACCATGGACGAACTGCTCAACCTCCGCGGGGTGGCCCGGAAGACGGCGAACGTCGTGCTCGGTAACGCCTACGGAATCAACGAGGGCGTCGTGGTCGACACCCACGTCCGCCGGCTGAGCCAGCGGCTCGGGTTCACCGAGCAGACCAATCCCGAAAAGATCGAACGCGATCTCATGGCCCTGTTTCCCCGCAAGCACTGGACGATGCTCTCGCACCTGTTGATCTGGCACGGGCGGGCGACGTGCAAGGCCCGCAATCCCGACTGCGACAACTGCTGCATCAGCAAGGTCTGCCCGAAGATCGGCGTATCGTGACCGACGACGGCCCCACCATCACCGCGATCCGCTCGACAAAACGCGATCCCTCGCGGGTCTCGATCCACGTGGACGGCAAGTTCGCCGCCGCGCTGTCGCGCGAGCGGCTGGCGGAGCTCGGCCTCAAGAAGGGCGCTCGCTGGACGGAGGAGATCGCGGCCCGGGTGGCCGAAGTCGACGCCCGGGACAAGGCCATGCGCGACGCGACGCGAATCCTCGGCCGGCGGGCGGTAAGCTGCGGCGATCTGCGTCAGCGGCTGCAGCGCAAGCAGCACGACGCCGCCGTGATCGACCAGGTGATCGACCGGATGCAGGAGATCGGGGCGCTGGATGACGAGGCGTTCGGCCGGGCCCTGATTCGCGAGATTCGCAACCGCAAGCCGGCGGGGCGACGACTCCTGCAGCAGAAGCTGTACCAGAAGCGGCTGGACCGGAAGCTGATCGATCGTCTGCTCGACGAGGCGGACGCCGTGGGCGGCCAGCTTGAGCAGGTGCGACAGTTCGCGATCAAGCGATTGCACAGCCCCTCCCTGCGTAAGGTCGATCCCCTCACACGCAAGCGCCGCCTGTGGAGCGTCCTCGCCCGCCGCGGCTTTGACAGCGAAACCATCTCGGACGCCCTGGCCGATTTACCGGAATTGGAGTCCGACAGCGCGGATTAGCTTGGGTGATTCACCGCGGCACCGCGGCGACGTGCGCGGGGGCAGACCGGGCGCGAGCAACCAATAAATAACCCCCTGCATTGCAGGGGGTCACGGGTGTCTCTGACAAGAGAACAGTTGGGACGCACGTTGGCGACGCGTTGCCGCGTCGTTGCCCGCCGACTGGCGGACGAGGTGTTCTGACGATCAACCGTGTGGATCGCTCCACGCGGTCGTCTAAGTTATCCCTTAGAAAGGAGGTGATCCAGCCG
>CAYFQS010000146.1:0-8439 GCA_964345245.1 uncultured Planctomycetaceae bacterium
TTGCTCGCCTGCGACTGATCTGACTGGGCGTCCCCGCCGCCGTCGCCGCCGGACGACGAGTTGTCTCGTCGCCGGCCGCCTCGTCGCCGGCCCCGCTTTTTGCCCGACCCCGACGACTTGTCCCGGCCACCCGAATTCTTCTGCTGATCCGGCATGTCGTCCTTGCCGCGATAGCCCGTCGGCTCGGGCGCGGTCGACTGTTTTCGCTCGGCCTCCCGGGCCAGCGCGGCTTCCCGCCGCTCTTTCTCCTTCGCCTCGGCCGCCTGCTGTTCCAGCTCCTCCGCCCGCTCCTTGCTGTAGGGCTCGATCTCTTCGACGGGGTAGGCCTTCCGGTCGCCGGCCCGGTCGAGTTCGATCACGGCGAGTTGCGTGAGAATCTGCGTATGGATCACTCGCCCGGGGCCATCCGCGGTGAGCATCCGAGCGTTTCGGTTCGGCAGTTGCTTTCGCAGTTCGTCGTAGCTCTGCTGCTCGTAACGGAGGCAGCACATGAGCCGACCGCAGCGCCCGGAAATCTTGGCGGGGTCGAGCGTCGCCTTCTGAATCTTCGCGGACTTCATCGACACCGGCCGGAGCACCTTCAGGAACTGCCGGCAGCAGCAGTGCTGGCCGCACTTCTCATAGTCCGCGGCGAGCCGGGCCTCGTCTCGAGCCCCGACCTGCCGCATCTCGATGCGGGTCTGAAACTCACCGGCCAACTGGCGCACGAGCTCGCGGAAATCGACGCGCTGCTCACTCATGAAGTAAAAGATCAGTCGTTCCTCGCCGAGCAGCGGCTCGACCTCGATCAGCTTCATGGGCAGGTCGATCTGCCGGATGATCTCCCTGGCGGTGCGACTGATCTGGGGCTTGCGGCTGTCGAGCCGGGCCTGCTCCTTCAGGTCCTCCGGCGAAGCCACGCGGAGGACCTTGCCATCTTCGGTGAAGGGGTACTGCTTGCCGCCCGAGGTCTCGATGTATTCGAGCATCTGTTTGCGGTCGACGCTGTACCCGCAGGCGTTGCTCGAGCACGCGGTGGTGAGCATCTCGACCACCTCCGTGCCCCGGGGGGTTCGGGCCACGAGCTTCATCCCGCACCGCGGGACTTCTTTGGGCTGATAGGGCAACTCGCCGATCTCGCGTAAATATCCGAAACGCACCACCACCGATTCAGGGGGCGTGGGGGTGTGGTCGGTCTTCTCGGCTTGCTCTTCCTGGAGGATGGGCAACAACTCTATGGGCATGACAGCAGGATTCCTTGTCGCCGGCGGCGGTCTACGGCTGGACCGATCCCGGCGGGGGTGCGATGGCCGAATGTCGTCAGGGTTGCTTTTTGCTTCCGTCGTCGGCCTGACTCCCGGTCGACGGGTCCAAAAGCAGCAGGAATCTGTCTGTCCACGAAACCCGCGTGCGGGTTCATCCATGCGATCCGGCCAGCATGCGCTGAGTTCGCCGACATCGCCAAGCCCATTGTACCATCAGGTTTTCCAGCAGCAACGCCATGTTCACGTTCGACGCCGCATCCCGCTGGGCCTCGGTGAGCAGGTCGATCCCGGTGAGCCAGGGCGTGAGTTGCCGCTCGGCGGTCACGGGGTCGGCCGGATCGGCATTGTCGGCGATCGCGGCGAGGTGGCGGCGGGCCGTCTGGGCAATGAGCTGCAGCAGGTGGCGGATGCCCGCCTTGTTTGCCGCGTCCTTGGAGGCGTTGCGGTGGTTGGCGACCCACTCCTCGGCGAAGTCATTGATGACTCCGGCGAGCTCGTCGCCCGCCCCCGCGGCGGGCTTGCCCCGGGTCACGCGGTGGAGCATGGGGTCGAGCGTATCCGCCCATTGGTGCAGGCCGTACTCCAGGGCCAGCCGGGCCCGCCCGAAGCTGCCGCCGGCGAGGCGGATGAGCTTGTCCATCTGCTCCTCGGATATCGTGAGCCGGCCGATGCGTCGATCGATTGGGGCGATCTTCTTATCGCGGGCCTTGCTCTTCTTCTGGGTTTCGAGCTCTTCGCGTTGCCGCTCGAGCATCGCCCGCACTTGGTCGGCCTGCGACGGCAGGCGATCGCGGATGAGCTGATCATCAATCAGCTCGAAAGCGACCCGCTGGCACCGGCTGCGAATTGTCGGCAGCAGCCGATTCTCGAATGCCGTGACGAGAATGAGAAACGTCGACGCCGGCGGCTCCTCCAGCGTTTTGAGCATGAGGTTCTGGCTGATTTCATCGAGCAGTTCCGCTTCATCGACAATGAACACCTTGCCGTGCCGGAGCTGCGACGAACGGAAGGCCGGGATGATCAGATGATCGTCCACGACGTCGCGGGGAATGTTGATCAGTTTGCGGCTGCGGACTTTGGAATCGTCGCTGTAGAGGGCGAGTTCCTTGGTCACCACGTGCAGGTCGGGATGGGCGGCGTCGGCCTCGTCGATGAGCTGACACGACCGGCACTCGCCGCAGGCGCTGATGCGCCCGGCCGAATCCGCCGCCGCGTTCGGGCACAGCAGCGTCCGCGCCATCCACGTCGCGGTGGTGAACTTGCCCACCCCCGGCGGGCCGTGGAATATCCACGCGTGATGCAGGCGCCCGCTGGCAAGGGCGGCGTCAATCACGCCGAGCGCGCTGTCCTGTCCGACGATTTCGACCATGACGGGCATTGTACGCCAAGGTCGCGGACGTGTGGGGCGGGCCGATCAGTCGATGCCGTGTTCCTGCTTGTACGTCGCCCAGTTCTGCTTGAGGTGGAGGAATTCCTCAAAGCCCGGCTGCTGCAGGAAGGGATTGTTGCGGCGCTCGTCGCCGATGGTCGACTGCGGCTTCACGCCCACGTCGTGGCCCGGCCAGACCTCGATGTTGTCGTCGAGGGTCATGAGCCGTTCGTGCAAGCTGTCGTACTGCTCGCGGGCGTGGCTCTCGCTCGACGTGCCGCCGATCTTGCCCACGAACAGCTCGTCGCCGCTGATCAGCTTCTCATCATTGACCAGCAGGGCGATGCTGTCGGGGCTGTGGCCGGGGCAGTGGATGGGCTTGATCGTCACCGCGCCCACTTCGATGGTGTCGCCGTGATCGAGGGCCCACTCGGCGTCGGGCACGCTCTTGTAAGCGGCGAAGGGGGCGCCGCTCTGCTCGGTCAGGGCCGGGATCGACCCGGTGTGATCGTAGTGGCTGTGAGTGGCGATGACGCACTTGAGCTTCACGCCGAGGTCGTGGAGGCGTTCGGTGATCCGCTGCGGGTTGTAGCCGACGTCAACGGCCGCGGCCTCGCCGGCCTGCTCGTCGCCCACGAGATAAGCGAAGTTGCGGTCGCCGCCGATGGGAATCTGTTCGAAGATCATAGTGAATGATGCTACGCATCCGCGCGGCCCGAAAAAAGCCGACCGCCCACGGCGCGCCTAGCATTGACCCGATCCACCAACCCCCAAGATAAGGATTCTCCCATGTATCGTCACTTTGCCGTTATCGCTGCCGCCACCGCCGCCGTCCTTGCCGTGGTGCTGACCGTGAGCACCTCGGACACGCGAGCCCAGAACGTCTCGGTTTCCGTCCAGGCCGCCGGTTCCGGCAAGGTATTGCACCAGGCCGACGTCAGCGCCGAGCTGGCCAACGCCATTGTTGACGCCGCCGTGAAGAAGGCGCGGGAGATCAACACGAAGATGGACATCGCGGTGGTCGACGCCGGTGGCAACCTCAAGGCCTTCCTCCGTATGGACGGGGCCTGGCTCGGGTCGATCGACATCGCGATCAAAAAGGCGAAGACCGCGCGGTTCTTCGACATGCCGACCGGCGCGATCGGCCAGCTCAGCCAGCCCGGCAAGCCGCTCTACCAGATCGAGGTCTCCAACGAGGGGTTGATCAGTTTCCCCGGCGGCGTGCCCCTCAAGACCGCGGACGGGACCGTGATCGGGGCGATCGGCGTCAGCGGCTCCACCGTGGAGAACGATCACACTGTCGCCTCCGCCGCCGCCGACGTCGTGTCGAAGTGATCGAACACGTTGACGCGGCCGATCCGCTTGCCTCTTCGCCTCCCTACGCGCCGGTGTTGAAGATGCGATCTCCCGCATCGCCCAGTCCCGGCACGATGTAGCCGTGCTCGTTCAAGTGGTCGTCCACCGCGCAGGTGTAGATCGGAACTTCGGGGTGGGCTTCGTGCACCACGCCGATGCCTTCGGGCGCCGCGATGATGGTCAGCAGCTTCACCTGCTTCGCGCCCCAGCGCTGCACGAGGCGGAGGGCGGCCACGGCCGATCCGCCCGTCGCGAGCATGGGGTCGACGACCAGCGCCAGGTCGACCGGATCGCCCTCGGGCAGCTTCTGATAGTACTCCACCGGCTTGAGCGTCTGCTCATCGCGGTAGATGCCCAGATGCCAGACCTCGGCATCGGGCAGGAGGCGCAACACGGGATCGACCATGCCCATGCCGGCCCGCAGGATCGGCACCACGCCGATGCGCTGTTGAATGCGGCAGCCGGCCGCGTCGGCCAGCGGGGTTCGGATCGTGACCGGCTCGGTGGGCAGGTCTTCGGTCGCCCGATGCGTGACCAGAAACGTCAAACGCTCGACCAGGTCGCGGAATTCGGGCGGACGGGCTTCCGCCTCGCGCAGCCGCGACAGGTGATGCTTTACCACCGGATGCTCGAGCTGGATCACCTCGGCCACGGCTGATCCTCCTGCCGATGGATCGGCCGGATCAGCCGATGAGCGGGCGCAGGTTCGCCAGGCCGATGCGCAGGCCCTGCTCGAACCTGGTCATGTCGCGTTTCGTGCCTGAGATGGGGAAGCGAGCGTCTTCGTGCTCGATGGCGACGCCGCCGGCGTAGCCGAGGTTGTGCAGCTCGTTGATGAACAGCCGCCAGTCGATTTCGCCGAGGCCCGGGATGGTGTAGGCCCACCAGCCGTCGCCGTAGATGCCGACGCTGTCGCGCTTGTCGTAGTAGATCTCGGTGTCCTTGGCGTGGACGTGGACGAGCCGGTCGGCGTACTTCTTGAGCGTCTCGATGTAGTCGATGCCCTGCCAGATGAGGTGAGAGGGGTCGTACTCGACGCCGAGCGCCTTGGAGGGCACCGCATCGAACATCAGGTCCCACGCCTCGGGGGTGCAGGCCATGGTCCCGCCGGAGATCGGGTAGTCGCCCATGGCGGGCCAGTTCTCGAAGCCGATGCGAACACCCTTGTCGGAAGCCAGCTTCGCGATCTCCTTGTAGTCCTTTGCCCACGCGTTGATGTTGTCGGCCACGGTCTTGTGGCGGTCCGGCCGGGCGGCGATGGCGGTGACGGTCTTGATTTTCGCCGCCGAGGCGAGGTCGATCACCCGCTTGTAGGAGTTGATCAGGGCCGCCCCCTTCTTGCTCAGGCCCGGGCCGTAATGGGCGAAGGCGGTGATGGCGATGCCTTCATCCGCGGCCGCCTTGATCGAGTCAAGGATTTCCTGGCGCTGGGTCTTCCCGCCGTAGACCTGATCCGACCAACTGGTCGAATGCACTTCCAGGGCGTCGAAGCCGAGACGCCCGGCCCGTTCGATTTCTTCCGTGCTGAATCTGGTGAGGTACCCGATCTTCATGTGACACTCCTGCAGTGGTAGGGGGCAAGGCGATGGACGCAGCGCGGCGAGATTAGCAGGATGCCGCCGCGGGTCAAGGCGGCGCCCGCCTCCGTCGCCGGACTTCAGAAGCGCGATTCCCGTTGGGCGGCCGCTTCCCGCGGCCGGTCGATGCGGCATGCCAGGTCGCCCGTCTCCCGCACCCGGTCGAGCAGTCGCCGGCGCATCGCGTCGCGCCGGCCCTGGTGCGGGCCGTCCTCGACGAGGTTGCAAAACTCATCCGGCTCGTGTTCGAGGTCGGAGAGGTTCGCCTCATCACAGACTGTCACAGTGCGTCCCCGCCATCGCGAAGCGGTCGAAGTTCGGCGCCAGTTCCAGCGGACACCCGTGCAACCCGCAGCTGTCGGAGGGCTGTCGATCGGTGAAGAAGAAGACGATGTTCGGGTGCTCGGCCATCATGATTCGCTTTCGGCCGGGGCGTCGACGGCCGATTCTTCCCTGCCGTCTCTCATCCGTTGCAGCCACGCCAGCACGCGGTCCTGCTTGAGGAAGAAAAAGTAGAGCCGGCCCTCGGCGTATTGGGCGCCGGCAACGAGTTCGGCGAGGGGACCGATGCCCATGTAGATATCCGCCCGGCCCGCGGCCCGGATCGCGCCGCCCGTGTCCTGGTCGAGCATGAACTGCACGAACGGCTCGGGCCGACCGTCGTAACCACTGAGCACCGTGTCGGCGAGCACCACGCCCGCGCGGGGAAACACGGCCTTATCCGTCGCCAGCGTCCGCCGCGGCGCGACCTTCACGCCGATCGAGCCCGCCGGCCAGTTCCCGCCGTCGTACTCCCGGAAGAAGACGAAGTTCTCGTTGACGTGCAGGTATTGCTGAAGTTGATCGGGATGTTCGCGGAAGTAGCGCCGGATCGCCCGCAGACTCAGTTCGCTCTCCTCGATTTCCCCGGCGGCGACGAGAGCTCGGCCGACGCTGGTGTACGGCCGATCCGTCTTGCCCGCGTAGCCGACATACATCACCGATCCGTCGGTAAGCTGCAACTTCGCCGAACCGTTGACGTGGATGATGTAGGCGTCGAGTCGGTCGGCGAGCCAGACGAGTTCCCGGCCTTCGAGCAGGTGCTCGGTTTCAATCTCCGCCCGCGTGGGGTAGGGCGCGTACGTGTCGCCGACGCGCTTGCCGAGCGGTTTGCCCGTCACGGGTTCCGTGGCCAGGTCTGCCGGCCGACGATACAGCGGATAGCGGTACTCCTCGGTCCGCGTGCGGCTGGCGTCGAACACCGGCGAGTAATAGCCCGTGTACAGCACCGTGCCCTTGCCGTCGTAGCCGACCGACACGTACGCATCGAAGTGCTCACGCAGCAGGGCTTCGAACTGTTCATCCGAACCCGCCTTGTCGAGCAGGTGCCGGAAGGCCCACGCGCTCGTGCGGGCGCGGGTGTGCGAGACGTCGAAGACGGGAAAGAACTGCTTGCTCGACGGGGCGTCGAACCAGCCGATGCTGCGGTCGAGGGCGCTGCGCAGATCGCCGTCGGCGGCGATCCAGGCGGCGCGGACGTCCGGCCAGTGCCCGGGATCGGTGATCTTCCGCAAAGCCCACGTCCCCGCCGGCAGGGGGCGGGCGTAGTCCGGCTCGGCCGCCTGCTCCGTGCGGCAGCCGCCCATCACCAGCATCCCGGCGAGGCAGGCCGACAACAGACACCGGTATGGCCGACACGGCATGGTCGCTCCTTCAGGGCATGCCGCCACCGCTCCGTGGCGGGTCAGCGGCAACAGAATATCGCGCGGGCCGCGCGCCGTCGAATCACGCGACGTCATGACTGAACGAGGCCGGACTGCAGGCAGGCCGAGACGTCAAGGTCTGGCGGCACATGCGGTGGAACGGCGCAAACGGGGCTGCGTGATCGTCTCGGTGTCTGCCGGGAGATCCGCCGCCCGGCACAACCCTTTGTCCCGGTTGCTTGACCGGCTCGCCGGCAACGGCAATACTGCGCTGGTGGTTGGGCCCGATCTTAACCGTGGAGCGGGGCTTGGATTCTTCGTGCTGCTCACATTTCGATGACTGTCAGCTCTGGCAACTGCTGGAGGTCTCGAAAAAGCTCAGCGCGCCGTTTGAGCTTGACGAACTGCTCACCCATGTGGTGGAGTCCGGCCGGCATGTGCTGGAGGCCGACCGCGGCACGGTGTTTCTTTTCGACCGGGAGCACAATGAACTGTTCTCGAAGGTCGCGACCGGGGAACGGGAGATCCGTTTCCCCGCCGAGCGAGGCATCGCCGGCCAGTGCGCCCAGACGCGGCAGATCATCAACGTGCCCGACGCATACGCCGACGAACGGTTCAACCCCGAAATCGACAGGAAGACCGGCTACCGCACGCGCTGCATCCTGGCGATCCCACTGATCGGATTCGACGACGACCTGGTCGGCGTACTGCAGGTGATCAACAAGTGCCAGGGGCAATTCGAGCGGCGCGACGAGCAGATCGCCATCGCCCTCGGCGCCCAGTGTGCCGTGGCCCTGCAGCGGGCCCGGCTGATCGACGAATACGTCGTGAAGCAGCGAATGGAGCGAGACCTCGCCCTCGCCCACGACATCCAGACCCGCGTGCTGCCGACTGAACTGCCCCGACTGCCCGGCTACGACATCGCGGCCTGGAGCAAGCCGGCCGAGGAGACCGGCGGCGATATCTACGACGCGATGTCCAGCGACGGCGAGCAGGCGCTCGTGCTGCTCGGCGACGCGACGGGTCACGGGATCGGCCCGGCGCTGAGCGTGACCCAGTTCCGCGCGATGTTCCGCATCGCGGTGCGGCTCAAGGCCGACCTCGACGCCGCACTCGCCCACATCAACGCCCAGATGGTCGCCGATCTGCCGGCCAATCGGTTTGTCACCGCCTTCCTCGGCGTCGTGGACGCCGCCCGGCACGAGTTGAAC
>CAYFQS010000147.1:0-8425 GCA_964345245.1 uncultured Planctomycetaceae bacterium
CGGGGGTCAAATGATCGGCAGGAGAATTTTGCCCGGCTACAGCTACTGCCGTGGAATTCGATCACGGAGGGGCGACAAGCCGGCCCGAATTCAGTTATCTTCAAAGGTGGCCAACAGGAAAGTTTGAGAGTAAGATCATTCAAACCGTTCAGCTCGGTTATCGTTGAATCCGGGACGCAAGGATCGCTTGATGCAACACCTTTCACCGAAAGAACTGGCCACCGCCATCGGGGTCAGCGAATCGTCGCTCAAACGCTGGGCGAACGAAGGGCGGATTAACGTGAACCGCACCGTCGGCGGCCACCGGCGGATCAACCTCGCCGACGCGGTGAATTTCATTCGTAACGAGGGAATGACGGTCGTTCGCCCCGACCTGTTGGGGCTGACCGGCACCGAGGCGGCCCCCGCCCGCGAAACGGCGGAAACCGAAGCCGACCACGAGGCCCTGCTAGCCGCGCTGAAGTCCGGCGACAGCGCCGCCGCCCGCCAGATTGTCCTCGGCTGGTACATCGCCAACCGCGGCCTGGCCGACATCTACGACGGGCCCATCCGCTGGGCGATGCACGAGATCGGCAAGCTCTGGGTCCATCGCGAGGAGGGCATTTTCCTCGAACATCGGGCCACCGATCTCTGCGTTCAGGCGATCAGCCAGATCCGCGGACTCATTCCGGCCGCCCCCGACCGCGCCCCCGTGGCCATCGGCGGAGCACCCAGTTCCGACCCATTCCTTCTCCCGTCATTGATGGCGTCGACAATCTTCGCCGAGCTCGGCTACCACACCGAAAACCTCGGCCCCGACCTGCCGCTCAACCAATTCGTCCAGGCGGCCGAGCACTACAACGCCCGCGTGGTCTGGCTGTCGATGACCGGCGTAGGGGATCGCGGCACCGTCGGCCGGCAGGTGGCTCAACTCGACGAGCAACTCGCCGAGCGCGACACGACGCTCGTCGTCGGCGGCCAGCGCTGCCGCGAGCTATTGCTCCAGATCCCACCGCACACCCACTTCGCCAGCAACATGAGCGAACTCGCGGCCTTCGCCAGCGGCGTGATGGCGTCCCACAAACGCCGGCGATAGCGTAGCTCAGCGGTGTTAGCCGCGTTGAGGCACGCAAAACCGCTCCCGAAAGTCCGCGATTGCTTGCACCCTCCACACCTTCGCGGCAGTCAGTAGATTCACCTGTTCCCACGGCAAAAGTCCCGGCAAGGGCGGTTCTTCCTCCACGGAAGTGGCGGAGAGGGAGATCGCGGCTCGCGCCTGCTCTTCGGTCAGCGTCGGTAAGCTCGCGAGGACCTGCTCGACAGAATCACCGTCGGCGAGAGAGGCGAGCACTGTTCGCAGTGTAACCCGTGTGCCGGGAAAGACGGGTCGCCGTTACAGATCGACGCGTTGCGGGTGATGAGTTGCTGAAGCTTTGACATTTCATTGGATTCTCCCCCGCCGATTGAGCTTCAGTCATGCCCCACCGTCCGGGCCCCGTTCGCATGAACCCTCACCCGCCGGGCCACGCCGTCTGCCTGAGCCCCAGCACGTGTGCATGGCCTTCAATAAATCATCCTGACACCTTTTCTGGTTGTCGGGGCGCAGGGTGAGACAGCCGACGGTGCCGATTCGTCGGCTGTCTCGGGAGACGTCGGATGATGTCGATCGCCGCCGCCGGCGGCGGGCGATCAGGCGGATTCCTTGAGGCGGTCGGTCAGGCGCAGGACGGTCGGCTGAACCTTGGCCTCGGGTTTGTGGTCGGTCTTCGAAGCGCCGGAGGGGCGGGTCGATCGGTCGGCCCGGTCGCACAGTTCGGCGAGCTGGCCCCTGATCCGGCCGGCCCGGTCGAGCATATCGCCGAAGTCGGCGATGATCTCGATCGGCTCGCGGCCCTCGAAGTCGGCGGCATGGCCGAGCGCTCCGATCTTCTGCCGAGCGGCGTCGAGCTTGCCCATCGCCTCGTGCAGCACTGCCCCGCTCTGGTCGGTGAGCTTCTCGACGCGGCGCTCGAGTTGCTCGGCGAGGGCGTCGGTGGCGGATTCGGCCTCCTCCCGCACCTCGGCGAGCTGCTCGTCGAGCTGCTGGCGGGATTCAGCGATCATCTCGCGGCCGCGCGGGCCGAGCTCTTCGAGCCGACGGGACAGGGCCTGCTCCGTTTCTTCGAGGTGGGCCCGGGCCTGCTGCTCGAGCTGACGCATCTGCTCGCGCATCGCTTTCTCCGTCTCGGTGGCGCTGTCGCTGGCGCGATGGCGGACGGCCTGGACCCGTTCGTTGAGCTTCTGCTCGAGCTGCTCGATGTTCTGCTCGGCCTGTTCTTGGAGTCGGCCGAGCCGCTTGTTCATCGCATCGTCGGCCGAGCGCAGCGCCTCCCCGGTATGCTGATCGAAGCGCTGACGCTGCCGCTCGAGCTGCTCGACGATCGGCTGGATCGCGGCCTCGGTTTCGCTGCGGATGCTCTCCACCGCCTCGGCCATGGCCTGGCGGGTCGATGCCATGGCATGTTCGGCCTGGTCGTCGAACTCGCCGGCGAGGGTCATCACCTGTTCGGTCATGCGGCCCCGCTGCTCGTCAAGCTGCGACCGGAACCGGGCGACTTCGGCGTCGAGGTTCTCGCGCACCCGGCCGACCACTTCATCCGCCTTCTCGTCCGCGGCGGCGCGCTGCTGGTCGATCTGCTCGACGATGGGCTGGAGCATCTGCTCGGACTTCTCGCGCATCGCCTCGACCCGATCCTGCGTACGCTGCTCGAGGGAGGCGGCGAAGCTGGTCATGCTCTCGTCCCACTGTCGCTGCTGGTCGTCGAACCGCTCGGCCCACTGCGACAGGGAGGCGGCGGCCTGCTCGGTCTGCTGCTGCAGGTGCTGGCCGGCGCGGTTCACGGTGTCGTTCGCGGCGGCGGTCGCTTCGGCGATCTGCTCGCGGCAGCGAGCGAGTCGCTCCTGGAGTGGCTGGTCGAGTTCACCGGCGGCGCGGCGGGCGTGGTCGATGTTTTCGGCCAACCGGTCGTCGATCGACTTGATCGCCTTCTCCGACTGACGCTGGAACTCGCCGAGCGCGTCGGTCAGCGGATGCTTGAGCGACTCGGCCCGCTGCTGGGCCTCGCGGGTCGCCTCGTGGAGCCGATCGTGCATGGCCTCGGCAAGCTGCTTCGCACGGGCCTGGTGGGCCTCGAGTCGGTCCACGATCGGCTGATCGACCGTCGCCGCACGCTGCTCGGCCTGGTGGAAGGCGGCTTCGAGCCGCTGATCGACCGACGCGAGGGTGGACGCGGCCTGCTCGTTGCTTTCGCGCATCCGCTCGGCGAGGGTCTGCTGCAACGTCTCCGCCCGGGCCTCGAAGTCACTGAGCTGGCGGCGGAGCGGGGCGTCGAGTTCCGCGGCCCGCGACGTCGCGGTCTGCATCGCGGCTTCAAGCGATGAGTTGAGCTGACTGGCGAGCTGCTCTCCGTGCCGCCGGTAGCGCTGCAGGAGCTTGCGGAGGGGCTGACGCAGCGCGCCGGCCTCGCGCCGGGCCTCGGCGATGTGCGCCGTGAGCTGGCTGTCCAGTTCGTCGAGCAGTTCGGCAGCCCGCGCTTCGAGGGCGCCGGCCTTCTCATCGAAGGGCTGATCGAGCTGATCGACCCGCTCCCGGGCGCGGGCGTCGCACGCCGCGAGCTGATCGTCGAACTCCGAGGCAAGCTGCTCGACGCGGCGACGGTGGTCGTTGAAACGCTCCTCCAGTGAGCCCAGGGCGTTCTCGCTCCGCTCGCCGGCTTGCTCGAGCGTTTCGGTGAGTCGGGCCTCGGCCTGCTCGGTGCAACTCTGCAGGCGCTGCTCGTAGTCGGCGATGCGGGCGTCGAAGGGGCTGCGCAGCTCCTCGGCGCGCCGGGCGGCGTCGTCCATGGCGCCGTCGATCCGGTCGGTGATCTCGTCGCTGAGCGTCGCGGCCTGCCGGCGGTAACCGTCGAGCCGAGCGGGCACGTCCTCGCCGACGGCGGCCGCCTCGGCGCCCCAGTCATCGAGGCGCTGTCGAACCTGCTGCTCGAGTTGCTCGTGGCCCTGGCTGGCCTGCTCCTGTACCGCCTGCAGTCGCTGCGGCAGAGCGTCGGCGAAGGCCTCGGCCTCACGGCGAATCCGATCAACGTCCTCGCCGAGCTGACCGGTCACGTCATGCATGATCGTCTCCGACTGCTCGCGGAAAGACTCCAGTTCCGCGGGCAGGGTGTTGACGGCTTCGGCCGCTTCGCCCTTGACCGCCTCGAGACGCTGCTTGAGCGACGCCTCGCTCTCCCGAACGATCTCCTCGCTCTGCTCGCGGTGCTGCTCGATCTCCTGCGGGATCGATTCGAGCACGGCCTCGGCCTCACTGCGCACGGCTTCGAGACGCTCCTGGAGCGACGCCTGCGCCTCGGCGGTGAGCCGCTGCGCCTGCTCGCGATGATCCTGGATCTTGCGGGGCAGGGCCTCGACGGCGCTGTCCGCCTCGAGACGCAGCGCTTCGAGGCGCTGCTTCAACGCGTCGTGGGTTTCGTCGGCGATCCGCTGCGCCTCGTCGCGGTGGGCGCTGATCTTCCGGGGCAAGGCCTCGAGCACACTGTCGACCTCGGATCGGGCCTCGCTGACCCGTTGCTCGATCATCGCGGCGACGTCGCTTTCGGTTTCCTCCCGGGCCGCATTGCCGCGCTGCCGGATCGTCGATTCGATCTCGTCGGCGGCGGCGCGGCCGTCCCGGCGGAAGACCTCGAGCTTGCCGGGCAGGGCGTCGGCGAGCGCGGCGGATTCCTCGCGGGCTTCGGCGAGGCGCTGCTCAAACACCTCCATGACCTGTTCACCGGCGAGCCGCGTCTGCTCGCGGAAGTTTTCGACCTGCTCGGGCAGTTCGCCGGTGACCGCGGCGAACTGTTCGCGTGCCTCGGCGATGCGGCGTTCGAAGAGCTCGGCCGCTTCCTTGCCGGCCGCCTCGGCACGCTCGCGGAAGTCCTCGCTCATCCGCGGCAGCCGGTCAGCAGTTTCGTTGGCCGCCTCCTTCGCCTCGTCGATCCGACCGACGATGTGGCGCACGGCTTCCTCGGCCTCGCCGGCCGCGTCCCTGCGGACCTGTGCCATGCGTTCGGGCACGGACGCGAAGGCGTCGTCGAGCTCGCGGCGGGTCGCCTCGAGCCGCTCATTCAGCCGCTCGTCGAACTCGCCGGTGAGTTGTTCCCCTTTCGATCGCAGCTCGTCGGCTGCGGCGGGCAGGCAGTCCAGCGCGTCGTTGGTCTGGTGCTGCAGCGACTGGAAACGCTCTTCCATTTCCGAAACCGCCTCGGCGAGCCGGGAGCGGAGGTCGACGATCTTGTTTTCGAACGGCTCATCGAGTGAGGCGGCGCGTTCGTGGCATGCGTCAAGCGTCTCGTCGGTCCGGGTGTAAAAGGTCTGGATCAGCTCGTCGCAGCGCTGCTGCAACGCGGCGGCGCGCTCGTCGGCGTCTTCGTCGAGTTCCTGCATCTGATCGCGTCCCTGGTCGATGCGCCGCTGCATCCGCTCGCGGAAGTCTTCGATGAACTGCTCGGCTTCCTCCCGGGCGGCGCAGAGGTGCTGCTCGATGGGCCGCACCGCCTCCGCGGCGTCGCCCCGCGCGTGGTCGATCGAACGCTGAACGTGCTCGCCGACGTGTTCGAGGAACTCGTCGACTTCGCCCCGGAACCGGTCGAGGCGGGTCTGGACGCGCTCGTCGATCTGCTCCTCGAACTCCGCGACGCGCTGCTCGGCGCGGGCCTGCCGGTCGGCGATCTGCCCGCCGATCGCCTCGGCCTCACCGCTGACCGTCTCGAGCTGACTGCGGACCTCGTCGCGCACCTCGCGGGCGTGGTCGTCGGCGCGGGCGGTGTCGTCCTGGAGCTCGGCCAGGGCCTCGTCGGCGGTCTGACGCATCCGGTCCACACGCTCTTGCAGCTCGTCGCCGACGTGCTCGGCGGCGGCGGTGGCGTTTGCCGCGGCCTGACGGGTCTGCGCCTGGGCCTGTTCGGCGAGGTCGACTACCTCGCCCTTCATGGTTTCCAGTCGCTTCTGCAGATCGTCGGCGATGCGCTCGCCCATGCCGCGGGCCTCGTCGACCTTCGAGCTGACTTCGCCGGCCACTTCGTCGGTCATCCCTTCGAAGTGCTCGCGGACCTCCTCGATTCGCTCGCCGAAGGTCTGCTCCAGCGACGCAAGCTGCTGCTGCGTGCGGGATTCCTGCTGTGCGAACAACTGCTCGAGCCGCTCGGCGTATTCCTGCTCGAGCGGTGCCAGACGCTGCTCGGCGGAGGCGAGCACGTCGTCGAGCCGGGCGTCGGCCTGCGCCTGGAAACGTTCGCTCGCCTCGCGGAGCCGGGATTCGAACGTCGGAATCTGCTCGTGGATCGCCTCGAGGGCCTGCTCGGCGGTCTGATCGATGCGGCCCTGAAGCTGCTCGACGCGCTGCTCGAGGTCGCTGCCGGCCGGCCCGACGATCTGCTCGACGCGCTGCCGGGCCGATTCGACCGACTTGTCGATCTTCGCGGTCAGCCCCTCGACACGCTGGTTGAGCTTCTGCTCGAGCTGCTCGATGCGCTCGCCGAGCCGATGCTCCGCGTCGTCGACGGGACGGGTGATCTGTTCGACGCGCGCCCGCCCCCGGTCCACGGTCTGCTCGACCTGGCTGAACAGCCGCTGTAGCGCTTCGGCGACGTGCTCGTCGGCGCTTTCGAGCTGACTTTCGACGCGGGATTCGGCGTCGGTGAGGGGCTTGACGATCTGCTCGATGCGCGTCCGCCCCTCCTCGAGGGCCTCATCCACCTCGGCGCGCAGGCCGTTGACGCGATCGGCGAGCCCGTGATGGAGTTCCTCCGCCTTTCGATTCAACTGCTGCTCGGCGGCCTCGACGGAGTCCACCCGGCCCTGAACCGGTTCGATGGCCTCGCGGAGTTGTTGCTCGGCCTGCTCGACCGACTGGTGCACGCGGCCTTCGAACTGCTCGACCACCTTTGTGAGCTGCGCCGAGTCGGGTTTGAACTGGTCGAGCTGCTGACCGAGCGACTTGGCGAGATTCTTGACGCTGGCCTCGAGCCGATTGAGCTTGTTCAGTCGCTCCTCGATCTTCGTGTCGAGCTTCTGTAACTCCCCGAAGCGCAGCGAAATCCACTTGTCGAGGTCGCTGATCTGGTGAAAGGCGGTTTCCTGAAACGCCTCGCAGGCGGCGTCGGCCGGACGTTTTTCGTGTTCGTTCAACGCCAGGTGTTCGGGCTTGAGGACCTTGATCGTATGAGCCATGACGACGTCTCCCAGGGGTACTGTTGAATCGGCTTTCCTCTCATCGAACCAATCCGGCCGCGAGTTCACTCTGTGCGGAAAATTCCGTCTGGCCGGCCTGTGCCGTTTGTGCGGGCTCGGGGATGGCAAGCTTTCCACGAACCGGTGAATGATCAGGTTTTTGCGTTTGAGCACCGCCGGAGGTCGCCCGGGAACGGGACGGTTTGCTCGGTCGGGGTGCCCGGCGGGCGGCGGAACTTTTGTTCGTGCAGCCACATGAACCGGTTTGCTCCCGGAGCACCGGGGCGCTAAAACTTTGTAACTCGGGCGGCGTCGGGCCGCATGGATTGCAATCACCCAGTCGCGTTCCACGCGTGAAACTCCACGCGTCACTGCCCCCAAGGGAGGGAGCATGAGCTGTTTTTCTTATCGTAGCGGGTCAGCTGCAGCCCTCGCGGTCGCGATGATCGTCCTGTCAATCGGCCGGGCCCACGCCGACGATTTCCTGGTCAACACCGACACGCTGACCATCACCCGCAACGGGCAGTTGTGGGACTTCGGCGGGAATCTCAACCCCGCGATGGTCAGCGGCGGCAAGGCGACGTTCTACATCGGCGGCGACCTGACGCTGAGCAGCGGCGACACGCTGCGCGGCATTGGCAGTCGGCCCGCGGCGTTCCAGATCGGCAATAATCTGTCGATCTCGGCCGGGGCGAGGATCGATTTCTCCGCGATCGGCACGACGCCCGGTGCCGGCGGCGGGCTCGGCGGCGGCGGCGGGCTGGGCCGATTCGGCGGGCTCGGCGGCGGCGGCGGCGGCGGGGCCGGCGTGCAGTGGGTTCGCGGCGGCGGCGCGATGATCTTCTTCATCCCCGGCGCGGTGCCGCCCCCGGTGCCCGGCCTGGGGGGACGCGAAGGGGAGAGGGGCGAAACCGGCGACGCGGGTTCCGCCGGCCTCAACGGCTTTAGCGGCCGGCGCGGGTTCGGCAACAGTGCAACCTTGGCCGGCGGCGGCGACGGCGGATTCGATGGGTCGTCCAACGGCAGCGGCGGCTTCGGCGGGGACGGCGGCGAGATGGCGGCCTATTGGCCGAGCCCGCTTCCGGGCCTCGTTCCCGGCGTGCCCACCCGCGATGGCGGCGACGGCGAGACCGGCGTCACGGGATTCCTTGGCCTCAACGGAGCGAACGGCGAATCGGGCGAAGGTGGCAAGTTC
>CAYFQS010000148.1:0-3894 GCA_964345245.1 uncultured Planctomycetaceae bacterium
CATCTCGGGACGGCCCTCCCCGCCGGCCCGCGTCGCTTCAGCGAGTGCGGGGGACCCGTGCGTGTAGATTCCGCTTCGACGATGGTTCGCTCGCGCGACTGCCGGGCGCAGGTTTGCGGCGCCGCGGTCGGCCCTGCGCCGGGCTCCGAGCCCGATGGGGGGCCTCGATCCGCGACTTCCTGCGCACCCCAACCGCAGACGGTGTATCATCGTTGGATGGGCGTCGGTGACCGGCGCCGCGATCGCCGACTGTGCATCGCGGGGGCCGCCCTTGACGCAGGCGGACGATCCGGCGACACTTAGTGTTAGTAGTGGGTGGCGGGCCGACCGCCAGGTCGCTCGTCCGCTGGAGACGACCACTTACCTCTCCGAAGGAGTCAGTTGCATGGCCGTTCAATCCCGAGGCGGCTCGAGTGGAGCGCTTTACGTCCTGGTTCTGTTCGTGTTTCTCTTCGTCATCGCGGTGGCGCTGGCCGTTCTGTTCTACACGCAGGCGGCGCAGTTCCAGGAAGAGGCGGCTGACGCCGAGGAGCAGTTGACCGAGTACGTGGCGAAGGCGGAGACGAACGCGGCCATGGGCGAGCTTCAGGCCGCCGACCAGGCCGACCGCTCCCTCTACGCCCATCTCACGACTCAGCGGGCCAATCTCGTCCGCGGCATCACCGGCGACGGGTCGGTCCCCGTCGAGCAGGCGATGGATCGATTGCAGGGCGTCGGCGTGGACATCGACGAGGGCCAGTACGTCATCGATGTGCTCAACAACCTGCGCAACGAACTGCAGACCAAGGAAGGCGCGATCAGCTCCCTGGAGCAGGAACTCCAGGAAGCCCAGGCCCGGGCCGAGCAAGCCCAGCGGCAGCTCGAGCAGGTGCGCGAAGAAGAAGAGCAGCGCATCGCTGAACTGTCGCAGAAGCTCGACGAGCTGCGCGGCGATTTCAACGCCTATCAGGAAAAGGTCGACGCGGCCCGCGAAGACCTCGTCGGCCAGTACGAACAACGGATCGCCGATGCCACCGACAAGGTGCGCCAGGCCGAGAGCAAGGTCCAGCAGCAGGTCACGCAGATCATGCGCCTGGAGCAGCAGATCGAACAACTGAAGGAGGAACTGCAGCCGTCACGCCTGCCCGTGCCCGATCCAAGCACCGACGCGGACGGCCGCATCGTTTCCGTGCTGTCCGAGAAGGACCTGGTTTACATCGACCTGGGTCGGCGCGATCACCTTGTGCTCGGCCTGACCTTCGAAGTGTTTGACGGTGAGCGGGGCGTGGAGATCGAGGACGCCGGCGAGGGCCGCACGGACCTCGCCCGGGGCAAGGCGACGATTGAGGTGGTCAGCATCGAGTCGACCTCGGCCGCCTGCCGGATTGTCCGCCAGACGCTTGGCAAGTCGGTTCTGGTCAACGACGTGATCGCCAACGCCGTCTACGACCGCGATCGCACCTTCAAGTTCCACGTGCACGGCCGCTTCGATCTCGACAACGACGGCGAGACCTCCATCGCGGACTACGAGCGGGTGGTGAGTCTGATCCGGCAGTGGGGCGGCAACGTCGTGGAAGAGCTCGAACTCGACACCGACTTCCTCATCCTCGGCAAGCAGCCGCCGATCCCCGAGCCCCTCGATCCCGACGAGCAGGATCCGGATCGGATTCGGCAGAACATCCGTCAGAAGAAGCAGTGGGAAGAGTATCAGTCGCTGGTGACCGAGGCCAAGCAGCTTTCGATCCCGGTGCTCAACCAGAACCGCTTCCTGACGCTGATCGGATATTACCAGCGCTGACCGGTGCTGGTGAGTCGGAGAATCCGGGGCTTCGTCGGCGACTGCGTCGCCGCCTCAGCCCGCGGCTTTGCTCATCGCGGGAAAGCCGAGGGCTGAGCCAGTGGCGTAAGCCGCGCCGCGAAGCCCCGGATCCCCCCGAACGCCCCGCACTCTCCATTGCACCCCATCCCCTCCGTGCGTATCCTCCATCCATGGCCCGCGATCAATCCGCATTGACCAACTGGTCGCAGTACCTGGCCCTGCGGTCCGCCGCGGCCGCGCTCAACGTCTTCCCGGTTAACGCCAACCTCCGCCTCGCCCGGGCGGTCGGCTCGGCCCTCTACCAGGTCGATCGCAAGCATCGCCGGCGCGCCCTGCACAACCTCCACCGTTCATTCCCCGACCTGCCCGAAGCGCGGGCGGCGGAGATCGCCGAGCAGTCCATGCAGCATTTCATGCAGCTCGGGATCGAGGTGTTCTTCACGCCGCGACTTGTGTGCATGGACTCATGGCCCGACCACGTGCGGCTGCACGAACTCGAACCCGCCCTCGACCTGCTGCTGTCGCCCGAGCCGGCGATCCTGCTCACCGGACACTTCGGGAACTGGGAACTGCTCGGCTACGCGCTGGCCACGCTCGGGTTCGATCTCGATGCGATCGCCCGGCCCATCGACAACCCGCTGGTCAATGACTGGCTGCTCGGCGTGCGGCAGCGCCAGGGCATGCGGATCATCACCAAGTGGGGCGCCACCGACCGCATGGTCGACGTGATGCAACGCGGCGGCGGGCTCGGATTCATCGCCGATCAGAACGCCGGCGACAAGGGCATGTTCGTGCCGTTCTTCGGCCGGCTCGCGTCGACCTACAAGTCGATCGGCCTGCTCGCGATCCAGTTCGACGCGCCGGTGATCTGCGGCTACGCCCGCCGACGCGCCGGCCGATTCGAGTTCGAAATCGGCACCACCGACATCATCCGCCCCGAGGACTGGGCCGACCAGCCCGACCCGCTGTACTACCTCACCGCCCGGTACATGCGGGCCGTCGAGCGGATGGTCCGACTCGCCCCGGAGCAGTACCTGTGGATTCATCGGCGGTGGAAGTCGCGGCCCCGTCACGAGCGCCAGGGCAGGCCCATGCCCAGGTCGCTCGTCCGCCAGCTTCAAGCCCTGCCGTGGATGGACGAGCGGCTCATGCAACGGCTCCGCGAGCCGCTATGATTGTCGTGATGCGACTTTGGCGATACATCCCGCTCATTGTGCTGTTCGCGACACTGTCGGTCCTGCCGGCGTGCCACACCGAACCGATGGAACTCACGTCTTACGAAGGTGCCCCGCCGGGCCAGCGGTACGAGTTGGACGAGGTCAAGCGGCGCCTGGAGGAACTGGGGCCCGGCATGAGCCGCACCGAGGTGCTGCTCACGCTCGGTTCACCCGCGAAGCGGGAGGGCGGGGATTATCTCTATCTGCCCAGTCGTCCGGGGCTGATCCTGCCCGCCGACGCGGTGCGGGTGCATTTCGAGAACGGCCGGTACGTCGAGTGGCGGTGGCAGCCGATCATCTTAGGCGAACGGGTGGACACCCCCTAAGGGACTGTCGCTAAAGCCCGTCGGATCAAATCCCGATATGCCTCACGGTCAAGAACTGGGAAAACCCTCTTGACGTGAGGATGCCATGGATTGCCTGGCGTGGGACAGAGGTTTCAACCGGGCCGGGTTTACTCTCATCGATCTGATGATCGTGGTCGTGATGCTCGGCATCCTCGCCGCCCTGGTGATGGCGAAGTACGGCGAGTTTCGCGAGCCCGCCGTCCTTGCTTCCCTCCAGACCAACCTTCGGACGATGCGGGATCTCGTGCGTTACCACCGCGAGATCGAGGGGGGCGAATGGCCCAAGCGGATCGAGCCGCAGTGGTTCCCCGCCGGCCGGCTGCCCGACCATCCGGAAGACCCCTTCGACGTGCCGGTCCTCCAGGTCGTGGAGCGGCCGCCCGTGCTTCATCCCGGCGACAAAGTCCTCGATCATGGCGTGCTGGGAGCTTACTGGTACAACTCGGGCAATGGTCGTGTGCTTGCCCGCGTCGCCGCCCGGGCGACCCATGCCGAGACCCTCGCGTTCTATCACGAAGTGAACGGCACCTCC